>JACPYM010000113.1 GCA_016196035.1 Acidobacteriota bacterium
CTTTGCGTTTGGGCGATGCGGTTGGCGCCCTCGCCATTGCTCAGGAGCAAGCGCCAGATGCCGTTGTTCGCGCGCAACACGAAGTCGCTCTTGCCGTCCCCATTGTAATCGGCCATTTGCGCCCGGGCCGCAAAAAAGGCGACGCCGATGTTGACCGTGTAGCTCTTTGAACCCGTACACGCGCCTTGGGTCGCACTGATCGTGAAGCTGTAGCTCCCCGCCGCCGCCGGATAGCCGAACAGCAAAGCTGCGCTGCTGAAAAAGCTCACCCCCGGCGGCAGGCTGCCCGTCAGCGTGTAGGTGTAGCTCCCGGCGGGCGCGGCATTGACCGATTGGTTATAGAGCGTTCCGACCGTGCCCGTGGTAGCAATACTCGGCAGCGTGATGGTCGGACAGCCGCCGCCGCCGATTGTGACACTGTAGCTGCGATTACCCGTGCAACCGCCAAAGCCGCTCGCCGTCACCGTGAAGTTAAACGTGCCGTTCGCCGTCGGCGTCCCGCTCAGCAAGCCCGTCGCCGGATTGAGCGACAAGCCCGCCGGCAGCGCGCCGCTCGTCACGGCGTAGGTGTAATTGCCGCCTGCCGGACTAGCCGACAGGCTTTGACTATACGCCGTGCCCACCGTGCCATTCGGCAGACTGGCCGGCGACACCGTCACCGCCGGACAACTGAGCACCAACGCGTAGCTTTGCGTGCCGCTGCACCCGCCCGCCGTTTGCGCGCGCAGCGTGAACGTGTACGTCCCCGTCACCGTCGGTAGGCCGCTGATGACGCCGGTCGTCGTGTTCAGGCTCAAGCCGCTCGGCAAGTTGCCCGTGATGATGGCGAAGGTGTAACTACCCGCCGGAGAAACGCTCACCGTTTGTGAATACGCGACTCCCGCCTGTCCATTCGCCAGCGCGCCCAGCGTGATCGTCGGGCAAGCGATGGTTACGGTGTAGGTGTTGGAACCGTTGCAACCGCCCGCGCTGGCCGTGATGGTGAAGCTGAAACTGCCGCTTGCACTGGGCGTGCCCGTAATCGCACCGGTCGCCGCATTGAGCGTCAACCCGGTTGGCAACGCGCCCGCTGACACGGCGTAGCTATAGCTGCCCGCCGGTGAAGCCGACACCGTCTGACTGTAAGCCGTCCCCACCGTCCCGCCCGGCAAACTTGCAGGGCTGAGCGTGATCGTCGGGCAGAGCACCACGAGCGTGTAATCGCGGAACCCCGTGCAACCGCCAAAGCCCGTCGCCGTGACGCGGAAGTTGAAGGTCCCGCCTTGCGCCGGCGCGCCACTGAAGCTGCCATTCGCGTTCAGCGTCAACCCCGCCGGCAGCAATCCGCTGGTGACCGCAAAGGTGTAATTGCCGCCTGCGGGCGAGGCCGTGATCGTCTGCGGATACGCCACATTGATCGTCGCGCTGGGCAAGGTCGCCGGATTCACCGTGATCGCCGGGCAGACGACCGTCACCGTGAATTGCGCATTGGTCGTTGCCCCGCAATTGTCCGTGATCGGCACCGTCACCGTGTAATTGCCGATCAGCAAAGCATTGAGGACGGTCACCACGCCATTGCTCTGATTGAGCAGCACGCCTAGCCCGCCGTTATTGGGCGTCACGCTCACACTGCCGATGGTGAACGTGCCATTGTCACTAGGGCCGCTAGCCGGCGGGATCGTCGGCGTCGTCGCCGCGACGACCGTTTGATTGTTGTAGCTGAGCATGGGCGGCATATTCGGCGTCACCGTCACCGTCAGCGTGCCTGTGCCCGTCGCACTCTGGTTGTCGGTCACGACGAGCGCAAAGGTCGCCGTCGTCGCCGCGCAGGTCGTGGCGATATTAGCCGTCACCGCGCCCGACGGTTGAATCGCCACACTGCTGACCGTCACGCCATTGCTCGACGCCGTCGTCGGGTTGCCGTTGATCGTGATGCCCAGTGTGTTGGCCGCTTGATCGGGATCAAACGCCGTCGCGATGGTGAAACTGGCCGCGCTGCTGCCCGCCTTGACCGGGACGTTGTCGCTCGTGATCGTCGGCGGCGTGTTGGTCAGCAAGGTCGCCGTCGCCGTGTTGCCCGTCCCGCCGTTGGTCGAAGTCACTGCTGTCGTCGTGTTGACGAAAGGCCCCGCCACCGTCGGCGTAACGTTGATGGTGATCGTGCAGGTGCTGCCCGTGTTGACCGTGCCGCCGGTCAGCTTGATCCCGACGTCGCCCGCATTGAGTGCGCCGTTGGTGTTGTCGGTCAAAGACCCGCCGCAGCCATTGGTGAAGGTCAGCGGATTGGCGACGACCAGCCCCGCCGGGAAGTTGTCGGTAAAACCGACGCCCGTCAGCGCCACCGTGTTGGCCGCCGGATTGGTGATGGTAATGGTCAGCGTCGAAGTCCCATTGATCGGCGTGGAAGGCGGCGTGAAGGCTTTGGCGATGCTGGGCGGCGCGACCACCGTGTGCGGTTCAGTGTCGTTGCCGCCGTTGAAATTGGTGTCGCCCGCATACGTCGCCGTCAACGTGCGGCTGCCTGGCGTCGTTAACGTGATGACGCAAGAACCTGCCGCGACCGTCCCCGTGCAGGTTTCTGCGCCGCCGCTGATAGTCACGACGACGTTGCCGGTCGGCGTGCCCGCGCCCGGCGCTGTCGCCACCACCGTGAAGACGACCGTCACGTTCTGTCCGACCGCCGACGAATCCGGATTGTCCGAAACAATCGTCGTCGTCGTACTCGCCTGGTTGACCACCTGGCCGCCCGCTAGTACGCCCGTACTGGCGTTGTAATTCGTGGTGGCGCCATAAGTCGCGCTGACCGTATGCGGGCTGCCCGCGACCGTCAACGCGCTCGTCATAAAAGTCGCCTGCCCGCTACCGTTGAGCGCGACCGGCGCTTGCGATACGCCGTCAATAATGAAGGTCACGCTACCCGTCGGCGTGCCCCCGCCCGGGGAAACAGGTGCGACCGTCGCCGTGAAGGTCACCGGCTGGCCGAACACCGAAGGATTCTGCGAGGAACTGACCGTCGTCGTCGTGTCGGCGGCATTGACCTGATGCCCGGCGGTCGTGTTGCTGCCGTTGAAATTGCCATCGCCGCTGTAGGTAATGGTCAGCGTCTTGATGCCCGCCGAAGTGCTGGTCAACAAGCACGAAGTCGCTGGCAAGGTCGCCAGGCACGTCCCGCCCGTGCCGTCATTGACGCTCACCGTGCCGCCTGGCGTGCCCGTGCCGGGCAAGGTGACATTGAGCATGAAGCCAACGGTATACCCTTGTCCCGTGACCGATGGGTCGGGGCTGTCGGTAATGTTTGTGAGCGTCGTCGAGGCCTTGTTGACGACTTGCCCGCCGGCGAGCGTGTTGCTGCTCGGGTTGAAATTGGTGCTGCCTTGGTAACTGGCCATGACCGAGTGCGGGCTGCCCGCGACCGTCAGCGCACTGGTCGTGAGCGCCGCCTGGCCGCTGCCGTTGAGCGCGACCGGGGTTGGCGCGCCGCCGTCAATGACGAAATTGACGTTGCCGGTCGGTATGCCCATCCCAGGTGGGACGGCCATCACCGTCGCGGTAAAGGTGACCGCTTGACCGAAGACGGAAGGGTTGACGCTCGACACCACCATTGTGGTCGTATCGGCCTTGTTCACGGTCAGGGTCGCCGTCGCCGTGCCGCCCACGGCGCTTTCAGTGGCGCTGATCGTGCCCGTAGTATTGACCAGACTGCCGGGTTGGGTGGCCGTGACCGTCACGCTGAACGTGCACGTTGCTGGCGACACCGCGAGTGTGCCACCTGTAAAGCTGATCATGTTCGGCGCGGTCGTCGTCAACGAACCGCCGTTACAAGCCGGTGTCGGCCCGCTGTTGCCGACTGTCATGCCGGCGGGTAACGTATCGGTGAAGCCGATGCCACTTAGTGCCACGGTCGTATTGTTATTCGTGATCGTGAAGCCCAACGAAGACGTTTGCCCGACGACCACCGTGGGCGGCGTGAAGGCTTTGGTCAGCACCGGCGCGCCGACCACCGTCAGCGTCGCTGTGTTACTGGTCGCGCTGCCGCCGGTTTCCGCTGCTGTGACAGGGCCGGTCGTATTGGGTTTGAGTCCCGCCGTCGTGGCTTTGACCTGAATCGTGATCGTGCAGGCTGGCCCGCCGCCCGCGATGGAACCGCCGATATAACTGAAGCTGGTCGCGCCACCCGCCAAAGCAGGGCTGAACGAACCGCCGCAGGTGTTGGTCGAAACAACCGGATTGTCTACCTCAAGGCCCGCCGGGAAAGTGTCGCTGAAACTGATGTTGGTCAGGTTCAGCGCCGCGTTCGGATTGGCGACGCTGAACGTCATCACCGAAGTCTCGCCTACCTTGATTTGCGCGGGCGCAAAGCTCTTCGTCACCGTGGGCGGCGAAGCCACCGTGTGCGCCTCGGTGTCGGAACTGCCGTTGAAATTCGTGTCGCCCGCATACGTTGCGGTCAGTATGCGATTGCCGGGCGTTGTCAGCGTGATGTTGCAAGTGCCTGACGCGACCGTACCCGTGCAAGTCTCAGCGCCGCCCGAAACCGTGACGACGACGTTGCCGCCGGGCGTGCCCGTGCCGGGCGCAACCGGGGCGACAGTGAAATTGACCGTCACGCTCTGGCCTGGCGACGAAGGATCGGGCAAGTCGGAGTCAATCGTCGTCGTGGTATCGGCCTTGTTGACCAGATGGCCGGCCGTCGTATTGCTGGTGTTGAAATTGCCGTCGCCGCTGTAAGTGAGGGTCAGCGTTTTGCTGCCCGCCGTCGTGCTGGTGAGCGGACAACTGGTGGCCGGCAGGGTCGCAATACACATGCCGCCCATGCCGTCCGAAATCGTGACCGAGCCGGTCGGCGCGGTCGGCGTGGCCATGCCAGGCGCGGTGACGCTCAGCACGAAGCCTACCGTATAAGGCTGGCCGGTCACGGAGGGGTCGGGCGAATCCGTGATGCTGCCGAGCGACGTGTTGGCCTTGTTGACGGTGATGTTGGCCGTCGCGGGTGTGTTATTCGTGCCGCCGTTGGTGGACGAAACCGAACTGATGGTGTTGGTGTAGGCCACCCCCGAGGCCAGCGCGCCGGTGACGGTGACCGCATTGACGCAATTCGCGCCGCTGGCGAGCGAGCCGCCCGTCAGCGTGATGACGTTGGCGCTGACCGCCAGCGTGCCGTTGCAACTCGCGGTCGAGGAGTTCGGCGCGGTCAGCCCTGCGGGCAGCGTGTCGGTGAAACTCAGACCGGTCAGCGTACCGGGATTGCTCGCTGGATTGGTGACCGTGATGTTCAGCACCGAAGTCTGGCCGGTCACGATGGGATTCGTCACGAAGGCTTTGCTGATCGTCGGCGGGCCGAACACATCCAGCGACGAGGTCGCCGTGGTCGAATTCGTGCCGGTCTCGGTCGTCGTCAGCGCGACCGAATTGTTCTTCGTCCCCGCCGTCGTGCCCGTGACGGTGACGCTGAAGCTGCACGTCCCGCTGGCCGCGAGCGCGCCGCCGGTCAGCGCGATGGTGCTCGGCGCGGTGGTCGAATACGTCCCGCCGCAAGCCGCCGTCGGCCCGGCGGTCGCCACCGTCAATCCGGCGGGCAGCGTGTCGGTGAAACTGACGCCGGTCAGGCCAAACGTCGCGTCGTTGTTGGTGAGGTTGAAGGTCAGCGAAGTCGTGCCGTTGAGCACAACGGACGCTGCGCCGAAGTTCTTCGTGAAGCTGGGCGCGGTCAGCACATTGAGCGTCGCGGTGTTGCTCGCCACACCCGCGTTGGCCTGCGTCGAAGTCGGGCCGCTGGTGGCGTTGGTCTTCGCGCCCGTGCTGGTCGAACTGACTTTGAAACTGATATTGCAATTGCCGCCCGCCGTGAGGCTGCCGCCGCTGAAACTCAACGCGGTCTGTCCGCCCGCCAGCGCCGGGGTAAAAATGCCGCCGCAGCCGTTGGCCAACGCAGGCGTCGCGTCTACCTGCAAGCCGCCGGTCAGCGTGTCGGTGAAGGCGATGGCGCTGAGCGCTTGCGATGGATTCGGATTGATCAGCGTTAGCGACAAGGTCGAAGTCGTCTGGTTCGTCCCGCTCAACGCGATGCTCGTCGGCGAGAAGGATTTGGCGATGGTGGGCGGTTGAATGACCGGCGTCGAAAGGTTGTTGCTCAGCACGGTCGAGAAGTTGCTGCCGCTGATGCTGGCTTGATTAGTGGTTGCCGTGCCGGCGAAGTCCGCCGCAATCGTCGCGTTGAACTTGATGATGACGCTCTTGCCCGCCGGGAGTGTGCCGACCGAGACATTGACGGTTTCGCCTGACATGGCGGCGTTCGGCGCGGCAGTAGCGGGCGGTGTGGAAAGGAAATGCGTGCCGCGATGATCGCCTGGTTTCGCGTACCTGGCTTGATCTTTCAGCGGCAAGCGGCGCTCGCCCACGGTCAGGTAGCCATACATCAGATTGTCGCGGTCGGGCTGGGCGTAGGAATCATCGAGTCCCAGACAGTGCCCCGTTTCATGCAGGATGGCCGTGAGTAGATCAATGCGTCCGGCGGGCGCGCCACTCGGATCGGTATAGCGGCGTGTGGCCGAAGCCGCGTGCGCAAAGCCTGCCTCATCCAGCGCCGTCGCGCCGATGAACCAGCCGTTACCACCCGCGTCTCGATCAACCAGAATGCGGTTACCCTCGGCTTCACTGAGATAAGCGCCGGGCAAATCAATGATCTGGAATTTGATGCCGCGCAAGAAGGCAAGCTGTTCGCGTGTTAAGCCAGCGGCTGACCAACGCGCAATGACCGCTGCGACAGCCGCTTCGAGTTGCGGTTGACTAAGCGAAGTAGTGACGGAACTCACCGGCGCAGCAATGGAAGGCGCCGTAACGCTGGGGCGATAAGCCGGGTTCGTGGTGAAAGGGACAGGATCAACGGATGCATAATCTGTGACCGTCCAATGTGCGGCGCTAAACATGGAGAATAAAGAGAGCGGGTCAGACAAAGGCGACACGCCGCCAAAAGCCAGGAACAACGGGCAGGCCCCGCCCCCGACAAAACCTACGGTTCCAGCCGCCGAATTGCATGACGCCCCGCCATTATTGCCAGAGACGAAGGCGTTAACAGCAGTCGTGTCGAGTGCGGTGCCCCCATACCCTGGTAACTTCAGCGTGGTGCTGTTGTTGTTATTGGTCACGCGGATGAAGTTACTAGCTTGCCAGGCGCCGCTGATGATGTTTGGCTCACCCGCTGACGGGCCCCCGATCTCTGCGCACACCGAGGTATTCGCGCCGCCGCTGTTGCCGGGCGACACCACAATCGCGCGTTGCAACGCGGGCGAGCCAGTCGTGTCCGGCTCCGTCAACGTATTGTTCTTGATCTTTACGCTTGAAGTAAAAGTCGCGCCTCCCCCAACCGTGTTCACGAAGTTGATGCCCACGCTGTTGACTTGGCGAATATCGTTGCTCATTACGGTCGGATTGAAGGCACCCGCAACTCCCGGCAACAGTCCGAGGCCCGCGCAGCTATTCGCGCAGCCAGAACTCAGGGCTCCGGCCTTCCCAATCTTGTTGCCGGTGAATGAGCCGTTGAGGTGCGACGAGGCAACCGTAGACGCACCGCTGATCGTTACCGCATAAATTGCGCCTTTCAAACCGTCCGCGCCCCAGAAGGTGTTGTTCGTGATCGTATAGTCAACCTTGGCGTTGCTGCCATTGCTGACCAGCACGCTGAACGGCGGCGGATTGGTGATCGTCGTGCCGGGGTTGTTGACCGGCGCACCAGTGTTCACCTCGGTGCCGAAGCCGGACTGATTCAGCGTCGCATTCATGATGGAATCGCCCGCTGCGGTAGCGACAAACCCGTAAGTGCGGTTGTCAAAAAAGAACGAGTTCTGCACGTTCGCAGTCACGTTCGCGGCACTGGCGCCGGTGTTGCCGCCTTCGAATTGCAGCAGCGCTTTGTTTTGCGTAGCGTTGCCCGTGCCCACGCCGGTGAAAGTGCAGCCCGTGATGTTTACCGTAATCGTCCCACCGGCGTTGTTGTCCACCAGCATACCTGAGAACGCATTCACGGTGATCGCCATGTTCATGGACTTCAACGTCACGTTGCCACTGGCGGTGAGAAAGTAGGCCGGAGCATTGCCGATCACACCGCCCGTGATGTTTTGGATAGTTCCGCCAGAGCCGTTGGCAAGGCCGCTGTTATCGCCCGTCACCGTGAAATTGAGACTCGCGGGCGTGCTGGTCAGCGCGAGACCCGTGGTTGCGCCATTCGCTGAAAGACTGCGGAAGGTAAACGTGCCGCCGACGTTATTGAGCGAGACCGTCGTGCCCGTCGTGGTTGTGACCGTGATGCCATTCGTCGCCGTCGTGGGCGAATCGCCCACCGTGAGACCCGTCAGACCGCCTGAACCGGTGATGCCCGTGCTGGCTCCGGTGGACATACTGATCGCCAGAACCGTCACGCCGTTCGCCAGTGTGAGCGTGTTGGTGAGCGTGGGCTTGGCGGTGGCGCTGGGCAGCGTTGGGCCATTCGCCGCGGGCGTGAAGCCGAGCGTGGTGGAGTCGAGCGCATCGCCTTGCCCAATCAATCGCTCATTGGTCTTCAAAGTCAGCGCGCCGGCATAGCTGCTCGCTCCCTGATAGATGAAAATCCGGTCGCCGCTGGCATCCACGGCTGCCGAAATGAAAGCCGAGAGGCTGATGAAGGGGTGCGAGAAACGCCCGTTGCAACTGGAGGCGCAAGCGCCGCCCGTGTTGTTGATGAACCAGATTCGGTTTGAGACGATGATGCTCACCGTGCCAGTGCTGCTGCCGGTGCTGTTCGTTAGCGTGTAGTGGAAGGTGTCAGTGCCAGTGAAGCCTGCGGCTGGTTCGTAGGTGAACGAGCCATCACCGGCCACGGCGACAGTCCCCCCATTCGTGCTGGTTGTGTCGGAGGCTGTAATCGTCGCCAGGGGATTGAGACCCAGATAATCGTCGGCGAGCACCCCGGAACCGGCGCTAATCGAAATGGAAAGATTGCCCGTGCAAGGATAGCTGTCGTCAACTGCCACGGGCGAGGCCATTACCGAGCCACCGACCAACGTCAGATTGGCATTGAGCGTGTCGCTAAAGCTAAGTCCCGTCGCATCCATCGCGCCCGCGCCATTGCTGACCGTCACAGAGTACGTCAGCGTGTCGCCCGGATTGACGAAGCCAATGGCACCCAAGTCGCCGCCCGCAGCCAACACGGCTGCTTTGGTTGCCGTGATGTTCGGCGCAAAGAAGGCGGCTGGGGCGGCGAGACTGGCGGCTCTCCATTCAAAGCTCGGCAGCGAACTCGTTTCAATGTAACGTAATGGGCCAACGCGCGTGATCTTCGTACTGGCGCTGCGCTGCATAGCTTGCGCCTGGGTTGGCTGTGCTTGGCTGGCGCGTGGTGCGTTGCCAAAAGAAGCCCGTCCCGAAAGGAGCGAAATTGAGCCGAGGGCTGCAAAGATACAAAGTGCGACGAGCAAGGTGCGGGTCACCTGTGGGGTTGGGCGCATTGGGTTACCTCCGATGAAACAAGAACAAGTAATTTGCGATGTCTAGCGTAGCCGGTTGCTTCGGCGTTCAACCGGTTCGAGACAAAATGGCTTACCCGTAGATGACGAGCAAGCACGCTGCACTGATGGACGGTGGTTGGGATGCGGAAAGATCAATCAGCAAAGCAAGTTCATTATCGAGTCCAGTGAGTGGTTAAAGGCGAAGCGCAGTCTAGGTGACGCGCTCGCAAGCTGTCAATAAATGCACCATTGGAGAGATTACGAAAAAGGTGTTGAAAATGTGGTACCGTTTTTTAGCTCCGGAGGAGCGGCCTATTTATAGCTAACGTGCCCCAATTTTCCTAGCTCCGTGGGAGCGATATGTCAGATGCCACTCCTCCGGAGCTAGCCATGCTTACTACACACAGTTCTATAAACATGCCGCTCCTCGCGGAGCTAATTTACAAAACATCACTAAGCGCTTTTCTCAGGCCCGGTGCACTGGCGCTTGAAACAACAATGCCATCGGACAGCGAAATCCTGGCAGCAACTGGGGACTGCTCAATTCATCGCCCAACCGCCGCCTGCGCCTCCCAGGGAATAACTCCGAGTTTTTACAGGAAGAAACATTTTGAGTCTTCAGCGGAAAGCCGAGCCAGTAGCCTGACGCTTAGCAATCATTTCTCGAATGACAGAAACCAACTCGACGGGAACTTCCATCAGGGTTGGCGACGGATTTTCAAACGAGACCTCATCTTCGGCGACAGCTTCATCCTCGGTTTGCGCCTCGTAATAATCCAACACACCGCGAACCTTTTCTTCGTCCCATCCGATAGGAAATTTCGATTGTGGCATGCTCATTTTCCTTTCTTTCTGCGCCGCCGCCGATAAGCCGTCAGAGGTTTGCCACTCAATTCATAAGCCGTGACGACAAACAAGCTGGCGGGCAGCGGGTCTGGCACATAGATTACGCGAAGATAACGGCCCGCGCGAGTTTGCCCAATGGCAATGCGAGAATTATCACGCCCAAGGCGATCTTCGCCAGGACGATTCAACACATCTTCGACCTCTTCCTCTGTTATGCCGTGACCGTAAATATGAGGAACTCCGCTCACGGGATCAACATAAAAACGAATTTGCATCGGTCACCTAATCCCAGAGTTGCTGTGGCTCAAGCATACACGGGCGCTTGAAACAACGTCGCCACCGGACAGCAAAAGCCGGGCAACAGTGCATGACTGGTTACCTCCTCGCCCGCTGGCAGGATGGTGGATTTCGCCGGGGAGTCGTAGATGGTCACGGTCTGAAATTGCGGCGAGACCAGCCAGACCTGTTGCACACCCGCCGCAAAGTATTCGTAAATCCTTTCGGTCATCTTTTCGAGTGTGTCATTGGGCGAGACGATCTCGACTGCCAAGTCCGGGGCAATTGTCCAGATACCCACCGGGTCGCCTTCGGGCGGAATGTGTGTGGCCGCGACAAAAGCCGCATCAGGGATGCGCTCGTTCGCGCCGATGGTGAAGGTGGTATCCGGGCCGTAGATTTGACCGATGGGATGCTCGTCCAAATACACGCCCAATTTGGCGGTCAGCCGAGCGCCGATACGGCTATGCCTAGCCCCCGCTGCTTCTTTTACCTCCGCGTGTCCATTGACCCATTCAAGTTGTTTCTCCGGGTCAATAAGCTGAAACGCTGGCGGCACGGCCACAGGTTGCAAGGCGAGTTCAGCGGTTGCGGTCATAAGACGATTTCCCTTTCTTGCAAATTTGCTTGTGAGCGTGGGTATGCTACTCCCGCGCGCGCCACGCTCACAAGCCGAGCCGACAAAACCGCCTCAGGTGCGCGGCGGGTAAACGCCTTGCAGCGCGATGCAGAAGTTGAGCGTCAGATACGGCTGCATATTGTTATGCGGTTGATCGCCCCCTGCCGGCGTAAATGCCTGAGGAGCCATGGTGGCCAGTTGCGTTGTCGTCGTGTCATAGAGCAAGCCGGGCGAGGGTGTCCCGAGAGATTCATTCGAATTGGGAATGCGCGAATCAGCCGCGTCGCCCGTGTAAGCTCTCACGATGTGGTTGTGCGTTGGGATCTCGGATTGGAGCAGTGTGACGGTTTCACTGCCGCCCGTTTGTCCCAGATCGTAAAGCGACAAGCCCGGCCCCTGGCCAGCGTGGATTGGCACATTGCCTTGCATATTGGGTAGGGCAAAATTTGACTTGCCATCACCACCGTAGGTTGTCCCCAGCAAGGAAAACAAGGCAGTATTCTGGCTAAGCGGCAAAATCTGCCCGTCACAAAAGGCCCACCCCTTCGGCGCAAAGTTGAAAGGGAAGATTCTGATTTCGGCAACAAATGGATCCATCGTAATCTCCTTAAGTTTGTGACGGGAAAATCCCGAACAGCGAAATGATAAAGTTGACAGCTAGGTATGGTTGCAGATTGTTATGCGGCTGACTGCCGCCAATCTGTGTCATGGTGTTGGCGTTCAAGTTCGAATCCGGCGCCGAACTGTAATACATACTCAATGATGGCGGGGTTGCCACGACACCATTGTTCCCAGTGATCTGATTCGCCGCGTCGCCTGATGCGAGTAAAGCATGGGAATGGGCCGGAATTTGCGGCACCGTCAGTGTGATCTCTTCTACTCCGCCGGTTTCAGCCAGCGTGAAGCCGCTGCCCTGATGGAGCGGAACCCGGCTTTGCAAGTCTGGCAACGCAAACGTTGATTGCCCATCCCCGCCATACGTCGTGCCGATCAGGTTAAAGAGCGTTTCGTACTCAGAAATCGGAAGCAATTGCCCGCTGCAAAACATCCACCCCGCCGGAGCAAAGTTGCCTGCGAACATTCTGATTTCGCCTACATAGGGTTGTGCCATTTTTTCTTCTCCTTAGGTTTGTGATGGGAAAATGCCTTGCAGCGCAATGCAGAAGCTAAGCACCAAAAACGGTTGCATGTTCAAGTGCGCCTGACTGCCACCGACGGCTGTGACCGACGCCGCGTTAAGCGCGGTGAGATTCGAGGGGTTATTGCGATAGGCGAAGGTCGTTACCCCGGCCAGCAAGTTGTTCGTCGGGTTGCCAGTCGTTGCATTCGCTGTGCGAACTTGCCCGAAGTGCACATGCTGCGGCAACTCAGACGTGCTCAGTGTGTGCCCCTGCTCACCGCCGCGCTCGCCCAGTGTATGGCCTTGGCCCATGTGAATCGGCGCGCGCGCGCGCAGGTCAGGCAACGCGAAGTTCACCCGACCATCGCCGCCATAGGTCGTGCCGAGCAGCGAAAAGAGCGCCTGATTCTGGTTGATCGGAAGTAGTTGTCCATCGCATAACGCCCAGCCTTTGGGCGGAAAACCGAAGGACATAATCCTGATTTCGGACAGGAAAGGTTCAGCCATAAAGATGTCTCCTGTGAAAGGTTCAAGTTCAGAAATTTACGTCGCGGCTTGCGACGCAGTGGAGTTGCGTGTGCTGCGTTTTAGAGGTGCAACGAGATGCGAAAGTCATCATTCAGGTCCGTCACTGTCGTCGCCTTACCAGGCAACAGCGTGCGCGCCTGTTGTCCTGCAGTCAGCTTGCCCGCAGTCAGCTTGCCTACAGTCAGCTTGATGGTGGCGAACACCGGTGCCAAAGTCATCATCCATCGGTCGAAACTCCTTTTTCAAAGTGGGAAGAGCAATACGCCAGGCGTGCGCCCGCGCAACAAATCAGCCAGACATGCTTTTGAGGAAAGGAAAGAAGTGATGACTAAGAAGGCCGCAGACCATCCCACCAGCGACGGACGAGTGTGCGCTGGCGTCAGGGCACTACCTCGCCGCCCAGCTTGCTGCCAATCCGGGCACAAAACAGGCGCGTCCCATGAGACGCAAAAAATCCCAGCCAACAGTGTTCTCCTTGCTCTAGGGGAAACGATCTCAGGCAGCGATAGCGTTGCTCACCGGAAACCGCGCGTGAAAGAAACATAGGCCAAACCCGGACTGGCGTTTGACCCAGCTAGAGAGAACTACAGAGAGATGCTTGTAAGGAGACCAATTTCAAACTAACCACTGAAGGGCAACCGACTTTCGTTTGTTAGCAAACAGGAGATCGCGGGAGCGCGATCACTTGTTGTGGAATTGTGTGGCTTGCGAGCGGGATTCTACGTGAAATGCCTGAACTTGCAAGCGGAGGTGCTGCCACAAGCGAAAAAAAATTGCCGGACGGGGCTTTCAGTCGCCCCCCCCCCCGATGTTGGCCGGTGTAACAAAAGTTTCCTCACTTCACACACGAGTGTGTGCTTTGCTCATCTCTGTGCGGCACTTGAAGTATGAAATGCGGGCGTAACCCTGCGCCCTTTCTGCGGTTGTTTCCGATCTCTACCCATCGGCCCTGCTGACAACCGTTTTCCCTCCATCCCACCTGAAAATTGCGCCGTAGGTCTGCCTGTGTCCGGGTTGGCCGCGTCGGGGTTATCTCTGAGCGCGCGCGCGAAATCACTCGTTAAGGAGCTTGAACCATGACTACCTCATTACAAACGAACTCGCTTGTTCTGCCGACGGTTGCGCGGCGGGCATTTTTACGGCAAGGAGCGCTGGCCTGTGCGGCGGCGGGCCTCGTTTGCCAAGCTGAAACACTGGCTTTCGGGCAGAATCCGGCAGCGGGTGCTCAAGGTAAGCTGGCCAACGCCAAGGTCGAGCCTGCCGCCCGGATGTTGACGCGTTCCATATTTACACCTTACCTGAGCGACCATTTTGAAACGGTCACCGAGAGCGGTGAACCGGTCATTCTGCTGCTGTTGGAGATTAACGATCTGCCCCCGCAGGCCAGGCAATTTGCCGCCGGCGGATGGCCGGAAACGGAAGTCGCGCGACAGCGCGAAGCTTCGTTTTCACTGATGTTTCGCGGCCCGGCGGATTGGCCGTTGCGCCAACGCAGCTACAACGTGGCGCACCCTAAATTGGGCAAGTTGGAGCTGTTTTTGGTACCCGTCGGGAAGGTCGAGAAAGACGCGGTTGCCCGCCTGTATGAAGCCGTCTTCAATCGCATGCCTTGAGTCCATAAAAGGCTGGCGCCGGCTAAGAGGAAAGTTTGCTGATCCCCATTTGGCGTTGGCTATATGGCCTTAGTGTCCCTTCCACTCCTGCTGGAAAACGGCGTCCACTTTGGTTAAGCGCGCCTTGGTTGCGCGATCCAGCCGCTCGTCTTCGCCTAACAGGTTGCCGCTGACGCCGAGCGCCACTAGAGCGGTTTGCACTTCGGTATAGGGGAAAAGCGCGGCTTGGGACAGTACCGCGCGCGTCAGCAAGCGGCGCATCAAGTAACGCCCAGTGGCACAAACGTGCTGTCTCCGCTTGCTGACGCGCGCGGTACTGTCCCGGCGCAACCGTCCCGTACATGCAATTGCAAACCGCTCTAAGCGCATCGCGTAGGTGTAGATTTCCTCCCGCAGGAGCGTTGCGCTGTAGCCGGGAAAACTGGCGTTGAGTTGTGCTTTGGTGCGCGGCAGTTCGATTTCCATAGTGTGCCTTTCGTACGCTGCCAGGCTACGGGCGGATCGCTCGTGTTCAACGCCAACGCTAGACGCGGCGAAATTGCCAAACGTGCCAAACGGATTTGACCAGGCAAAGCAAACAAGTGTTTTGAAGTTGATAGGTAAGCTTGCACAGATGGGCAGGTGTTTAGGCTGAGAAAAAAGCAGGAAAAATCACGGAGTCGCAATCTTCGAGGCAGGCATCCCCATAACTGCCTCGAAAATTGCGACCCGCTTAGCACCAAGCGTGTCTGACCGGTTTGTTCCCAACCAACAGCTTCAGCATTGAAACCGTTTTCACCTGATTGCCGCCAAGGCACCGCAGCAATCATTCCCATCCACACCGGCAAGAACAAAAACAAGATACGCGATACCAGCCAAGGTGAACATCAGCCAAGCGCCGGTTTTTCATTCAGCAAGCAGGCCGAAAAAGCGTCAGAATTTGTCCTACATAAAATGAGTGATTGGTATTGTTTGAGGCGCGCTAGCTAAAGTGATCTGTGAATCTGGCCAAACGAACTGCCTACGCGGTTCGGTCAGCACGCCATTCATACAGGACGTGGGCACCGTTGGTTGTCATAGGCACAAACCCGAGTTGTTCGAAAAGCGCCTGCGCCCAGTTCAACGGTTCCAGATGAATGTTCAGCGGTTTCCCGGCTGCCGCCGCTTCTTGCATCAGGTTACGGATCAATTCAGTCCCCGACGGATTGGCGCGCTGTGCAGGCGCCAGGGTGTAATCCAGCAGGCGGATTTCGTGGGCGCGGCGATGCACGTAGAGGCGTCCGGCGGCTTGCCCGTCAAAGAGCACCAGCAAGGGTTGCGCGTCAGGGTATTCGGTTTGATAGTGATTCTGCTGCGCCAGATATTGAAAGCGGATAAACATCTCGCGCTGTGCGTCGTCCCAGGGAACCAAGGCCAACTCGGCTTCGCGCGTGCTGCCATAAAGGCGCACGAGGAATTCTTCATCGGTGGGCGACACCGGGCGCAGTTCGAGGTTTGATGGTCTAGTGGCAGTCATTGCGATGCGGTTACGAACGCGGGCGATTGAAGATGGCTTCGTAATAAAGCGCGTGGGCGTCGCGGTGCACAGGCACGAGGAACATGCCGCCTGTGCCCAAGCTCGCATGTTCGATTTCAAAGAGTGTCTGAACGGGCGGGGCATCGAGCGGCGCGCGAAATTGCAGCGCGAATTGTTCCTGCTTGGGTGAAGGCGATTTGTCGGTGACCTCGACCAACTCGGCTTCCCAGGTTTGATGGCCCGCCCGCAACTGAAACTTGCTCTTCAGGTGCGGGACGAAATCGTCGTAATGCAAACTATCCAGCATGAACGGTTTTCTCCTTGGCGGCGGCGCGCCATTCCAGAAACAGATGCGAGCCGCGATCTTCGAGCAGTTGAAAGCCCAGCCGCTCATACAAACGCCGCGCCGGATTTTCAGGCGCGACGTGCAAGCGCAGGGCGTGGTGATTGAGACGCGCCTCGGTCTGCAACCATTGCAGCAACGCCGTGCCGACCCCCTTGCCACAGTGTTCGGGCAGCAACGAAATATCCACCAACCGGATTTCAGGATCATCTCCACCAGGCCGTGAGGTCAGCATCCGTCCGATGGCGTGCGTCACCGGTTTGCCGAAAACCTGATCGGTATGTTCGATGATGTGGTTGGTGGCGTTGGGATAAGCCGCGTAATGCTGTTGTTGCGCCCGAAATTGCAATTGCAGGAACGCGGTTTGTTGGGCAGCATTCCAGCCATAACCGGCCAGTTCAGCGGCGCGCGTGCTGGCGTACAGTTGGTAAAGAAACATTTCATCGGCTGGTTCGGCCAGCCGTACAGAGAGCGCTTTGCTGCAAACAAGTGCCATCTTCAAATCCTTTTGGCAATCCTTTTGGCAGTCTTTCTGACAGTCCTTCGGGCAGTCCTTCTGGTTTGTGTCCCGTTGGGCGTTTGAGAGTTGCTGTGTTTTCCCAAGGCAACGTGAATTTGTACTGAGGGGGGAAGACGGCGGGATAATGCCGCAGGGTCGTTTATTCGTCAACCACAAGCCGGACTGCGCGACTGCAACACTCTTCAACCACACGCAGCTTGCGCGAAGGGCGGCGCTATGTGATGATGCATGGGCATTCACACGACTCGTTCGACCCCAAACAAAAATTTGCAGGAGGATCCTTTGAACGCGGAACTGAGCCAATTGATCTCGCTCCAGGAGACTGACCTTGATATTCGGCGGCTCATCGAAGAAATTGCCGCTTTACCCAGCCGACAGGAGCAAGTCGAACGCCAGTTTGCCGATGCCAATCGCGAATTCCACGACCTGCACGCGGAATACGAAGCCGCCAAAGCCAAGCGCCGTAGCACCGAAGCCGACCTCGAAGCCGAACAACAAAAACATCAGAAATTCAAAGACGACTTGATGAAAGCGCGCAATGAGCGCGAATACACCACCGCTTTGCGCGAGATTGATGTGACCAAAAAGACCATCAGTGCCCTTGAGACTGAAATCCTGAAGCTGATGGAACAGGTGGAAAAGCTCGAAGCGCAAGTGCAGGAGCGCACGCCCGCGATGGCTGCCCGCCGCGTTGAAGTGGACAAGGAGATTGCCGAAATTGCGGCCTCGGCGGTGGCGTCGGAACAAAAACTCAAGGCCTTGCAGACGGAACGCCAGCAACTTTTCAATACTCTCGGAAGCGAAGCCAAATCCACTTATCAGCGCCTCTCGCGTATGCGCAACGGCATCGTCCTGGCGGAAGCGCGCGATTATTCCTGTTTGTCTTGTCGCATGAAAATTCGCCCGCAGGTCTTCAGTGATATTAAACGCGCGCAAGTGATCATTACTTGTGAAAGCTGTGGCCGGATTCTGTATTTTCGCGCGGAAGTCGCCACGCCCTAACGCCTCATTCGCCACGCCCTAACGCCTCATTCGCCGCGCCCTATTCGGCCAAAGCCAGACACTCTCGAGTTCAACTCACACAGCGCTTTGCCAAGAATTTTCGTTTATACCCGTTCAATCTCACTTAAGCGCCGGACATCAATCGTCACCACACCCTCTTTAGTAATCGGATTGAAAATATTGGCGAACTTCGCCCCCCAGACCACTTCGTCCGCCTGGTAAGAAGAACGTGTATGCACTGTCTGCGAAAAGGTTTCGTCTATGCCGGAAAGCAGAATCAAGAACTCGGCATTGCGAGCGCGCAATACTTCGCCAGAAAGTCCGAAGAGCGGGCTTTCGTTATTGATGGGATGCACAATCGTCCAACTCAGACTGAAGAAGGTGACCTTGGCTAGTTCCAGCGGCAGCGGATAAAAACGCCGCGTCGGTTGGCCGTTGACCTCTTCAAATTGCGCGAAAATCACCGTGGCGCTGACATCGGTCAACTGATTGCTGCGCGCATTCGTGATGCGAAACATAAAGGCCTCGCCCTCTTGAAAGGGAGCCACGACGGCCCGCTCACTGAATAAAATCTTGGCCGTGGGTCGCGAGAAGCGCGCGAACAGCAAACCCGTGGCAAGCGTGACGCCCAGCAAGCCCGTCAACGATTCAATCGTGACGATGATGTTGGCCACCATTCCCACCGGGGTGATGTTGCCGTAGCCGATGGTGGCGAAGGTGTGCACGCTGAAAAAGAAGGCTTGCCAAAAACGATTGGCGATGGCCAGCCCGCCAGTTACGGCCAATGCTCCCGGCCCGGCGGCGAGATACGCCACGGCGAAAAGCAAGTTGGCGGCCAAATAACTCACCACTAATAAGCCCAGAAATTTGCCCCAGGAAAGCGTCAGCAGCGTATGGTAAAGGCTGAGCGACGACCAAAAGTTCAAGCCGCGGCGCTCGACGTTAAAACTGCCATCGCGATTGAGCAGCCGTTGCCCGCTGGTGCGCGCGACGATGGCGCCGAACCCAAGATCAGGGTTCCCCGTCTCATTATTCGTCGGCAACAGGCTGCCAGTGTTCAGATCATCAGTGGCCAAACGGCCGGATACGGTCTGTTTGCGTTGCATAAGCTTACCAGCGTGAGGGTGTCAGGTGTTTTGTGTAAACGGCATTGCCAATGTTAAGGCTGAGCTGGTGCCAGCCCAGCCAACGGTAAGCGCTCTTCAAAGAGGATGGCAAGCTGTTGCAAGGCCGCTTTCCAATGCTTGATGGGCATCGTCCATTTGCGGCTGACTTGCTCCAGGCTTAGGTAAATGAGCCGGTAGACGGACGCGTCGTTAGGGAAAGCGCTGCGGCCTTTGAGAATTTTGCGCAGGCTGAAATTCAGCGACTCGATCACGTTGGTCGTGTAGACGGCCCGGCGAATTTCCGCGGGTAATTCAAACATCGGTCGAATGCGCGCCCAGTTCGCGCGCCAGGATTTGGCGAAGAGCGGGTACTTTTTGTCCCACTTGATTTGAAAGGCTTCCAACGCGCGCAGGGCTGCGCTTTCGGTCGCTGCCTGGTAGATGGTTTTCAAATCGGCAGTGACCTGTTGGCCATCCTGGTCGCTGGTCATGCGCAAGCTGTAACGCACCAGATGCACCACGCAGGTCTGCACGGTCGTGTGCGGGAAAACGCTGGCGACCGCTTCGGGCAAGCCTTGCAAGCCGTCGCAGCAGAGGCTCAGGATGTCTTGCAAGCCGCGCGCTTGCAGTTCGGTCAGGACTTGTAACCAGAACTTGGCGCCTTCGCCTTGCGCCAGCCAGAGGCCCAGTAATTCTTTGCGGCCTTCCAGGTTGACGCCGACCGCGACATAGAGCGCTTTGCCGACGACGCGCCCCTCATCACGCACTTTCAAGTGCAAGGCGTCAAGGTAAACGATGGGCCAGACGGCGGCCAGCGGACGCTCGCGCCATTCGGCCACGCCCGTGCTGACGGCGCTGCACACGTCGGAGACGAACTGCGGTGAAATCTCGACAGCGTACTTTTGGCGCAGCAAGTCTTGAATGTCGCGCGTGCTCATCCCGCGCGCATAGAGCGCCAGGATCAGTTCGTCAAAGCCCTCCCAACGGCGTTCGTACTTGCCGAGCAGTTGCGGCGCGAACGCCCCGTGGCGGTCGCGCGGAATCGCCAACTCCACCGTGGAGTCTTCCGTCTTGAGGGTTTTGCGGGATGTGCCGTTGCGTGAATTGCCGCTCTTGCGCCCGGCCACGGCGTGTTTTTCGTAGCCCAGCAGATGCGTCAATTCGCCTTGCAGGGCGTGTTCAATAAAGGCCTTGCGCAAATCTTTGAGCAAGTCTTCAATCTCGCCCGCCGTTTTGCGCTCCGCCAGCAGTTGTTGGAGTAGTTCCGGCGCAAAGGCCGGGGTGGTTGTTTGGGTATCAGTTTTTGCAGACATCGTGTGTTTCCTTTCTTCTCACCGAAGTGAGTGTTCACGTTGTCCGCTTACACAAAATTTCTAACACCTTCGTTACGCTCCCTACTGGTCGCGGTACCGATTCAGTGCCCATCATTTTCAAGTTGATGAAGCACTAGGCGCGGAAAAGGCCGTGTCGCACTAACATCTCAGCTTTGTGCGCGCAGCCGGGCCAGATCTTCGCGCAAGCGGGCGAGTTCGGCCTCAGCTTGCTGGCGGGCCGCGGCCTCAGCCGCAGCATGCGCTTCGGCTTGCTGTTGCGCAGCTTCGGCTTGCTGTTGCGCAGCTTCGGCTTGCTGGCGCGCGGCTATCTCTTCTCGTCTAGTCGGCAAAAACAAACCGGTGCGCGGTTCACGTAAGCGCAACGTCTCGCCCGTGTCCACCACATCCAATCCCAAGGTTTCACTGTGCGCCACGCCATTCTCGATTTCGATTTCTTTGTAATGCCCATCCACCAGCCGGAAAGCGGCCAAGCCTTCAGGTAACCAATCGTATTCGGGGTCATAGAGAAAGTATTCCCGCACACCCCAACGCGCGTACAAGGTGGACTTTTGCTGTGTGTCGTTGAGGATCGTACCGCGCGACGAAATCTCAAACACGGTCTCCGGCGCGCGCCCTTCTTCCCAAAGTTTGTAAATGCGCCGGACGTGTTTCGGCACGCCACGCACAACGAAGACGTCTGGCGCCACACGCTTCTTCCGATCACCTTGCACGTAGTAGATCAACAGATTGCTCGACACATATACGTCTGTCTGGACTTCGTAATAGGCCTCCAAACTGGCATACAGTTCCAAGATCAAGTTGCGATGCAAGTCAGTTTCGGCCATCGGTTCACCATCTGTTTCGGGATAATAGATTTCTCTGGTTACGGTTTGTTTCGCTGGACTTGTGCTCATGATTTACCTCGCAAAATATTCTAACGCGAACTGCTGTTCGTTGTCGCGGCGGGTTGCAGCACGCGCGGTTGATCCAACACCCAACGCCGAATGATCTGATAGCCGCGTTCAGACGGCAGATAACGCCGCCCGCCCTGATGCCCGTCTTCTTTGCCGGTTTGGACGTTGAGCGGTTTGCGTAACAGCTTGCTGGTCTCGATGTCGGCCAGATTGACGCGCTGTTGCAACAACAAATAGTTCTTCAGCATCTTTGCCATTGACCAATAGTTGTTGCCGTCCGGCCCTTCCAATTCCATCGAAGGCACGCGCCCTTTGACTGCGTGACAGGTCATGCAGGCACGCTCATCCATGCGTTGCGGACGATTCAATTCCGGCGCGACGTGGTCGTTGAAATAGCGGAAGCTGGCGATGAATTGCTCGCGCAGGCGCGGCTGGCCTTGCGCGTCTTTTAAGGCCACGGCCAGCGGCTCTTGCTTGACGGCTTCCTGCAAATCGCTCAGCCACAGTTGCGGATCACCATTGCGCAGCGCATTGCGCAACGCGCCGTTCGGCTCTTTCACCAGCAACTCACGAAAGGCCGCCTGCACGCGCGGGTCCAGCCGGATGCCGGTCTGGTTCGCCAGCCGTTGCGCAATGCCGCGGGTCATCGCGGGCGCGTCGGGCCGCAAGGATTGCAGATACAATTCGACCGCACGGGCGCGCGCGGCGGCGACGGTTTCGTTGGCGGGCTTATCCGGCGGCGCGCCGACTTCGGGCACACCGTTGCCGTATTCCATTACCCAGCCAACGCTGGGCAACCAGAAATGCGTGGTCAGCGGATTCGGCACTGCGCCCGGCACCAGTTTGAGCAACACCTCGCTGTGCAAATCAGGATTGGCCGCGAGCATGCCGCCCATCCGATCTGCGATGTACCAATCGGCATTCGGCAAACCCATCGGTTTGACGGCATCGGCGGCGGCTTGCAAGTGGGCCGCAATCTCTGCCGCGCCCGGTTGTTTGTTGTGTTTGGGAATCAGCAACGAATAGAGCAACTGCTGCTGCTCAACAGTTTTGGGCACGTCCCAATGCGCGCGGCTGAACAGGCGCAGCACCGGTTGAGCCAGCGTCTGGCGGCGGTCGTAATCCAGCGCGCCGCGTAAAATCTGTTCGACCAGCGGCTCGACTTTCTCTTGCGTAGCGGGCAAGCGCACGGCGCTGGGATCGCTGACCGCAGCGGCGGCAATCGTGCGCAAGACTTCGGGGCCTTTGGTTGAGTATTCGATGACGCGGTCTTGCAATGGCGTATAAGCCACGTTCGACGCCCCTTCCAACATCAGCCGCAAGGCGGGCAGATTGTCGGCGGCGGTCTTGTCCCACACGCGCACGGCAGCTTTGCCCATCAGTTCGGTGCTGTGTTCGGTGATGTAACCCATCTGGCCCGGCCCACCATCGCCGCCCGACGTGTTGTAAAAGGTCGCCGCGATACCGACCAAGCGATTTGCCAGCCGATCTTTGACGGCTGTACTCAACGTGTTGTCGTCAAGTTTGCCTTCGAGCGTTTTGAAGAGCGAGGCGAGTTCTTTGTATTGATGCTCTTCGCTGCCGTTGGCCTTGTGGCCGTTGGCGACAAAGAGGGCGTGGCTGTGGTAGCGGAAGCAATTCTCGACTAGCGCGTTCGTCTCGGGCGCGAGCAGTTTCTTCGTCCAGGCGTCGTTGAGCGCCGCGCGCATGGGCGGATTCCAAACCCACCATTGCCAGGCAGCTTTGGCGGCCCAGGCGCGCACACCGGGATGTTTGTCTTGGTTGAGCGCGCGGTCGAGCAGGCGCGTCAGCCGCTGTTGATCAAAGCGCGGCTGCGTCATCACGGCGTCAGCGCGGATGCCCAAGGCTTTGAGTACCGTCTCACGCGTCAAATCGTCGCCGTTATCGAATGCCGCAAAGACCGCGTCAAACCCCACATCGTCGAGCAACGTTTGTTTCAGCGCCCAGGCCGCCGCATCGCGCACAGGCTTGGCTGCATCGCCCAGCGCCTTGACCAGCGCGGGCACGCCGCGTGACGTGTGCACGCCGCCCAACGCCATCACGCCCCACTTGCGCACTTGCGTTTGCGGCTGCGCGGCGGCTTGCAGCATCAAATCAAGCAAGGCCGGATCGTCGGTCAGCGACAATGCACGGACGCGAGCGATGGCGGCGGGCAACGATTCACCCGGCTTGGCGACGAATTGCGCACGCGCCGGTTTGACGGGCGTTTGCGGATAGAGCCGCGAGAGTGCGTGCAGCGCATACGAAGTCGTCACAAAGCCTGTCAGCGCGTTCTTGTTCCAACGGCCATACGGATTTTGCACGCGCAGCAACGCCTTGACGCCACGCTCAATGCTGGCATCGCCGGGGCCGTGGCCCAGCGCCTGCAAGGCGATCAAGGCCAACGCCGTCGGCGCGGGATCATCTTCGCCATTTGTCTTCCAGGTTTTGCCCTCATCGCTTGTTCGGCCCGGATCGAAACCCCAAGAACCATCGGCGTTTTGAATCGCGCGCAACCGCGCTTCGTCCTTCGGCAACTGTTCCTGAATGCGCTGCCAGAGTTTGGCCGCCTGTTCGGCGCTCAGCAATTGATAGGCGGGAAAGCGCGCGGGCGGCGGCTCAACAGGCTTGCCGTCCGGCCTGGGGGTGGGCGTTGGCAGCGGCGGCGGTTCGGCGGGCAGCGTCTTTTGAATGTCGCGCGCCTGCCGATTCAGCGCGACGTAATCTTGCGGGAAGAAGCGTTTGAAGAATTCGATGCGGTGCGACATGTCGTCGCTGTAACGCGGCACGACCGACAACATCAGCGCGGCCTTCTCCTCCAGCGCGGCCAGATAACGCGGCTGCCGCGTGCGATCCCAGGCGCGGCGCAAAATCTCGCCCGCGTAGTTGTAAACGACGCCTTGCCCGACGTTCGACCCCGGCCCGGCAGCATTGATGCCGCTGGGGTCGGCGGTTTGCAGGACGTGATTGGCCGCGCGCAGCGCCTGCATCGAATGCAGCTTGCGCGGTGGCGCGACCAGTTCGGCGGTACAAACGTTGTGCCCGGCGACGCGCGTGCCAGCGGGGCCATCGCCGATGTCGAGCGGCGCGAGGCTGGTGTTATTCGCCGCGTCTTTCAGGTAGTTGGTTGGCCGCAACGATTCATACATCACGTTGACCAGCCGCCGGAAGTTTTGCAGGTTCTCAGGCCGATAGCCTTGCTGAATCGGCACCGCGCTACCCCAGACGCCCGATTGCGTGTGGCAGCTCATGCAATGCGTGCCCATCAGATTGCCCGTTTCGCGGATGCGGCGTTCAACGCTGGCCCCGCGCGGACGATTGGTCAGCCAGGCATCTACTTGCCCCAAGTGATCGTAAAGCGCCTGCCGCACAGCCAAACGCGGATCGGTGTAGGGCGCGGGTTTGAGCAAACGCAATTCGATTTCGTAACCAGGCGCGTTGGCTTCGGCGCGTATGAAATACGTGCCGCCGGGTTTGAGCAGGCGCACGATGGCGGCGCGATGGCCTTCGTTCTGTTGGTGCACGCGCTCGTTCTCGTTGCGGCCTTCGGTGTATTCGCCCAGCGCGCCGTCCAGCGTGTAAACGCGCAATTGCGCCGCCAGCGTTTGATCAGGAATGGAGAGTTGGCAGGTGAGCAGGCGCGGCTCGGTGCCGGTGTACACCAGCTTGAACCAATCGTCGCCGGATTTGCCGACTGCGCCGTTGTCGAAGTATTCGATGTCATCGGCGCTGCCCGCAACGCGCAAAACCTGCACGCCATCGGCATCGGCGACGCCATTGAAGGCCAGTGACTGCGCTTGTTCGGGCGTATCGTTCGGTTCCTGTTCGACGTATTGCCCGAGCCGTTCGCTCTCGCGCAGATCAAGCGGATTGATGCGCACGTTGAGCGGCACAGTCGTTCCCGCAGGCCAAAGCGTTTGGCGCGGGAAGGTGACGGCATTGGGCGCGCTGCCTTCTTCACGCCAGCGCGCGCCTTCAAAGATAGTGGGTTCGTCTACGACGGGCGTTAGCTCCAAGGCGTACTCACCTGTGACCGGCGCGCGATAAACCAGATAGACATCGGGGTCGAGCGCGTGCAAGACCTTGCGCCAGTCCGCCGTGGGCGCAGTGTAAATCCCGAAGGCGGCAGCGTGCGTCAGCACATTCGACGCGGGCGCGGGGCCTTTCACCAGCTTCCAATTCACAGCGATGCGTCCGTGCGGCGGCAGCGCGGAGGGCGCAGGCAAACTGACCAATACTTCAAACGTCTCGCCTTGTTTGAGTGTGAGGCGTTGCTGCCAGGGCTTGCCAAATTGCAACGCCAGGCGCACAGGCAAGGCAGCCTGCTGGCGTTGCGCAGTTTGATAAACAGCCGCGCCATCACGGCTCGCCAGCAGCAAGACTATGCTGAACAAACAAACTGTCGCGGACAGCAAACGCCAATGAACGAACAGCCGATGCAAAGTAGGCATAACACCTCTCTCAGATTGATTCACACTACAATTGGAAGGTCAGAGCCTCCTGCGCGCGCATTTCTTAGTGGGCAAGCCGGGGCCGTGATTCTCATTACGGAAAGTGTGCGGTATCCTAAAGCCATTCCACGTCACAGACAAGATTTGTCACGGAGTAGCCGGTGCAACAAACTTCTCGAACTGCCTTCCGCAAAATTCTGATCGCCAATCGCGGCGAGATCGCGCTCCGCATTATGCGCACCTGCCGCGCGCTGGGCATCGCCAGCGTCGCGGTGTATTCCGACGCCGATGCTGACGCGCCGCACACGTGCTTTGCTGATGAAGCGGTGCGCATTGGCCCCGCGCCCAGCAGCGAGTCTTACCTGAACGGCGCGTGCATCGTCGAAACGGCCCAACGCATGGGCTGCGATGCAATCCATCCCGGCTACGGTTTTTTGTCAGAGAACGCCGCGTTTGCCGAAGCGTGTACGGCGGCGGGCATGGTTTTCATCGGCCCGTCGCCAGCAGCGATTCGGCAGATGGGGTCGAAACGCGCCGCGCGGCAATTGGTCGCGGCGGCGGGTGTACCGACGGTGCCGGGTTACGATGGCGAACAGCAAAGCGTTGCGCATTTGCACGCAGAAATGCTGCGCATCGGCTTTCCCGTGTTGATCAAAGCTTCGGCGGGCGGCGGCGGCAAAGGGATGCGCGTGGTGCGTGCGGAAAGCGAGGTTGACGAGGCGCTGGCCGGAGCGCGGCGCGAAGCCGAGAAATCGTTTGGCGACGGCACACTGTTGCTCGAAAAGTTTATCGAACAGGCGCGCCACGTTGAGATTCAGATTTTCGGCGATGCGCACGGCAACCTCGTGCATCTGTTTGAACGCGACTGCTCGTTGCAACGGCGGCATCAAAAGATCATTGAAGAAAGCCCTGCGCCCGCCGTCTCGCCGGAATTGCGGGCAGCGATGGGCGCGGCGGCGGTCAAGATTGGCGAGGCCATCGGCTACGTCAACGCGGGCACGGTCGAGTTCATCCTAGACCGTGACGGCGCGTTCTATTTCATCGAAGTCAACACACGCTTGCAGGTTGAACATCCAGTAACAGAGATGGTCACGGGGCTGGATTTGGTGCAACTGCAAATCGCCGTGGCCGAGGGCCAGCCGTTGCCGTTTGCTCAAACTGACCTGCATGTTCACGGGCACGCCATCGAGGCGCGGTTGTATGCTGAGGACCCGCGTAACGACTTCCTGCCCGCCACCGGCACGTTGCACGAGTGGACATTGCCGGAAGGCAGCGCGGGTTTGCGTATTGATGCGGGCGTCGAACGCGGCAGCGAGGTGGGGATTTACTACGATCCGCTACTGGCAAAGTTGATTGCGCACAGCGCGGATCGTGCTGAAGCGTTGCGCAAGCTGTGTTACGGCTTGCGCCGTCTGTCGGTGCAGGGCGTGACGACCAATCGGGACTTTCTGGTGCGCTTGCTCGACAGCGCTGGCTTCCGCAACGGGCAAGCGACGACCGGCTTTATTGGCGAAAACCTGGCAGCCCTCTTGGCAGATGACCGCGCCGAGTTGGAACTGGCTTCGGCCATCGCGGTGATTTTGCAGTTGCAGCAGCAAGGGCAAGCTGGCGATGCGCTGGCGCGGGAATTACCACCGGGCTATCGCAACAACCCGTTTCGCAATCCTTCGCTTAAGCTGCTTATGGGCGAGCGTGAACAGGAATTTGTTTGGCGCTGGTTGTCAGAGAACGCGGTTGAGTTTCTGCTGCCCAATACGACCGTGCGGGCCGTATTGCTGGCACACAACGACAACCAAGTGCGCCTGGCAATTGACGGTGTGCAACGTTCATTCACCATCACCAACGCGGACGAGCAATTCTATGTGCATTCCAGTTTGGGTTCCTGTACGCTGCGCAAGCTTTCACGGTACCCCGAACATCAAACCACTGCCGAGGCGGGTTCCGCCAATTCGCCCATGCCGGGCCGGTCTTGAAGATTCTGGTCGAAGCCGGTCAGCAGGTCGCACGCGGCGAAGCGCTGCTCATTCTTGAGGCAATGAAGATGGAACACACGATGCGCGCGGCAGTGGACGGCATCGTTGAAGCGATTTTGGTCAAACCCGGTGCGGTCGTCGCGCCCGGCGAAGTTCTCATTCACGTCAAACCAACTTGACGAATACCGGTTCGACAAGCTGCCAGCTTGTCGGTGACTTGACTGGCAGCCCATTGGATCAAACGTCACACCTTCGACAGGCTGGCAGCTTGTCGAACATTCTGCGGAGGAAACTTCCATGACAACCGCTGCTGCACCAGCGACCGAACGCACCTTCCCTTACTTCACCGAAGAACACGCGATGCTGCGTGACACAGTGAAGCAATTCTGTGAACGCGAAATCGCCCCGCACGCCGAAGACTGGGACGAAGCGGGCATCTTCCCGCGCGAGTTGTTCAAAAAGGCCGCCGACCTGGGCTTGTTCGGCATTCGCCTTAATCCGCATTACGGCGGCAGTGGCCTGGATTGGTGGGCGACGGCGGCTTATTTGGAAGGCATTTCCTACGCCAACAATGGCGGCGTGGGAATGGCGTTGATGGTGCAATCCGACATCACGCTGCCGGTGCTGGATGAGTTGGGCACGCCCGAACAGAAGGAGGAATTCCTGCGTCCAGGGATTGCGGGCGATTGGATTGCGGCGCTGGGCATCAGCGAGCCGGGCGGCGGTTCGGATGTGGCGAATCTGAAAACTAAAGCTGTGATTGATGGCGATGATTTCGTCATCTCCGGTCAAAAGCTCTGGATCACCAATGGCACGCGCGCCGATTTCATCATCCTGGCCGTGCGCACGGGCGACGAAGGGCACAAAGGTATTTCGATGGTGCTCTTCCCCACCAAAACGCCGGGCTTCAGCGTCGGCAAGAAGCTCAAAAAGATCGGCATGTTGTCTTCGGATACGGCGGAGTTGTTCTTTGACAACTGCCGCATCCCGCGCCGGTATCTGTTGGGCGAATTGAATCGCGGCTTCTATTACACGATGACCAACTTTCAGGGCGAACGACTGGCAGCGGCGTTGGGCGCGGTTTACAAGATGGAACGCTCGATTGAGTACGCCATCAATTACGGCAAGGAACGCAAGGCTTTCGGTCAGCCGATTGGCTCATTCCAAGTTTGGCGGCACAAATTCGCCGAGCATCTGGCGAGTATCGAAGCCGCCAAATGGCTCTGTTACCGCGCGCTCGACTTGCTCAATCGCGGCGAGCGGGCTGTGCGCGAGATCACGATGGCCAAGCTGGTGTGCAGTGAATTGGATCAAAAGGTGATGTATGACTGCATGCAGATCATGGGCGGCTTTGCGTATACGACCGAATATCCGATTGGCCGCGCCTGGCGTGATGCGCGCTTGAACACGATCGGCGCGGGCGCGTCAGAAATCATGAAAGAGATCATCGCCAAAGACGCCAAATTGTAAGTTGGTTGTAGGGAGAAGTCTGACACTTAGCCACGGACTTCTTCCTATCGGCTTGTCTGAAAAAAAGCTTGCCTTGCCTAACCAATCTGAATATGCTCCGGCTCCCACGCTACAGAGCGCAACTCTGTGGTCTTCACTTTAGAAGAATCGCGAAGAAGGAATGGTTGGTGTTTGGTGTGATTGCGGTTCCCTGCTGCCATCTTACCTTGCTACGCACTGCGCCCATAAGAGAACGACGCCAGCCGTAAGGCAGTTAAACAGACAATCACCACGAGTTGCTTGTCGCGCAAACAGCAAACAGCCGGCGATGACGTCGCAGCCAGTTCTACGGCCGCCCGTGCCTGTCACGTTCGTTCGCCAGGATTGAGGGTCAGGGTATGCAGGAATGGATTGGGCCAGGCATGGTGCTCGGCGACTACCAAATCGTTGCGAGAATCGAACACGAAGTCTTTCTTGTCCGCGCAGAGAATGGGAGCGCGGCCACGCTCAAATTGCTTGCCGGTCATCTGGCGTGGGAACCAGCCACGCTGAAGCGCTTTATCAATGCCGTCAAGGCCGCCCCGCCGCTCGATCATCGCAATATTTGCCGCACCTTCGATGCGGGCGCAACCCAAGGCGGGCGTCCCTTCGTCGTCAGCGAAGTGGTGCATGGCCGCCCGCTGAGCGCACTGGAAATCGGCTTAGGACGCACGCTGGCCGCGCGCCTGGAACTCGCCAGCCAAATCGCCGAGGCCGTCGCCGCCGCGCACGCCTGCGGGGTCTTGCATCTTGAGCTAACGCCCAACAAGGTCTTGGTGGAATATGACCGCCAACTCAAAGACGCCCATTGGATCAACGAATATGCAGACAAGGTGAATGAATCTTTGGTCGCGCTCAATTTTGCGGGCCGCGTCAAAGTCCTGGATTTCGCCGTTATGATGGCGGCCCTGGGCGCGCCGCTCAACCGCGATACCTTTTCGCTACAGCCCTTCACGTCGAAAGAAACACTGCCTTATTGCAGCCCCGAGTGGGTGAGCGGTGAAAAGCTGACCCCGCAATCAGACATCTTCAGCTTAGGCGTGCTGGTGTATGAATTGTTGACCGGCAATCGCCCGTTCGCCGGCGAAACGCTGGAGGAAATCCGCTGGTCAATTTTCACCGATGAGCCGCAATCGCTGACGGATTTCGTCCCCGAACTCAGTCTCTCGATCAATCAAGCGGTCTTAAAGGCTTTGGCCAAAGACCCCGAACAACGGTTTCGCACAGCAGGCGCGTTCGCCCAAGCCTTGCGCGGCCTGATGCATGAGGAAACCGAAAGCGAGTTGCAACGCGCCGCCGCCGCCGCCCGCGAGGCGCGCTCGCTCAAGCTACGCTGGCAGGGGTTTTGGCCGCAGGTGCTGGCTTGGTTGAATAATCATTGGCGGCGCGGTGTGGCAGGCAGCATTGTGCTGTTTGAGATTTTCTTTATCGCCGCGATCTTGATTCACTCGCAGCGCGGTGCGCGCGAAGAAGCCGCCATTGACGGCCCGCGCGAAGGGGTGCCCCTGACACGCCTGACGCACCAAGGCACCGTCCACGCGGCGGCGCTGGCACCCGATGGAAAAGGGTTGGCGTATCTGATCGAAGAACCTGAACGTCAGAGCATTCTGTTCAATCCCTTTGGCCAGCAAACCAAGGACGGCAAACCCCTGCCCGAAATCTTGCTGGTGACTTCCAAAACCGCCCAACTCTCGGCGTTGACCTGCGCCCCCAGCGGCGATTTTGTTTATTACTTAAGCAACTTGCCCGGTGCCGCTGCGGAATTGAAACGCGTGCCGCTTAGTGGCGGGCCAGTACAAAGCCTCTTGCCTGAGGCCGCCAGTCCGGTGGGCTTTGCGCCGGATCGTAAACAATTCGCCTTGGCGCGTTCGCAAGGCGAGCAGACCCAAATCGTCATTAGCGGACTAAATGGACAGAGCTTGCGTGTGCTGGGTAGCTGGCCGATCTCAAATGCCTTGGCGAATGTCGCCCCGGCCTGGTCGCACGATGGCAAGACAATCGTTTGCGGATTGCGGCCTGCCGGGCATGATTTCGGCTATGCGTTAATCGCCCTGGACGTGGCGAGCGGTCAGCAACGCACGCTGGCGGATGGTCAATGGGTTGAAATCTACGGGCTGGGCTGGCTGCCCGGCGATCAAGCCTTATTCGTGAATGCGCGCCGGCTCGGCACTGATAAAGGCCAAATCTGGCGGGTCAACACGGAGACTCGGCAGCTTACAGCCTTGACGCAAGGCGTAGACGATTATCGCGGTCTGAGTTTGAGTGGCGATGGCAGCCGCTTGCTCACGGTTTATACCGAACACAGAGCCTCGCTTTGGCTGGGGCTGGATGAACAGGCGCAGCCCTTATCCGCAACCAACATTGAAGCACACGCCGGGTTCACCTGGCTGAATGACAATCAGCTTGTTTACGCAGTCGCGCGCGCCGCTGAAATGGAATTGCGCGAAACGGCCACCGATGGCAAACCATCAAAACTCTTTGGCAAACTCGAGGCGGGCATCAGGCCATTGGGGTTTGCCGCCGCCAGCACCACCGACACGCAAAATCCTGGCGTGATTTTTGCGGCAGCCCAAGAGCGCACTCTCAACCTTTGGCAAGGCGTACATGGCAGCGCCATCCGGCCACTTACTACATTGCCGTTTGCGCTGTGGCCGCAGTTGACCGCGGAGGGTCACAAGTTGCTTTATTCGAAACTGGTCAATGGCAAAGCCACGCTGGAACTCAAACCGCTTGGCGCTGAGACAGGCACGCAGCTTTTAGAACGCGGCGTTTGGGGCGGCGTCGCTTCGCCAAAGGGCGATTTGTTGGCCGCCAATGCGTTTGTTGAAAAACTGGGCCAATGGCAATTGCGCATCTGGCCTTTGAACGGTGGCCCGGCGGTGCAAGTCTTCGAGTTGCCGGGGGGCCAGCCGCGACGCTTGCGCTGGACGCCGGATGGCAGCGCGCTGGTTTATACAGTGGCCGAGCATGGCGCAGACAATCTTTGGCAACAGCCTCTCGCGGGTGGATCGGCTACCCCGCTGACCAAACTTAGCAAACAACACCTTTATGATTTCGCCTGGTCACCGGCGGGAAAACACCTTGCGCTTTTACGGGGTGAACCGCAAAGCGATGCCGTTTTGCTTGCAACAGACAAGCTGCCACATTAACCCGCTTCCGCCTTCCCAACCGCCGCGCAGCAAGAAAAAAATCCCGTCGTGCCGTCAGCGAGCCTCAGTGTCGCAGGTTTACACCGGTCTCGCCGTAGCGCAACGTCCTCATCCTCATACTCTCAGGCCATCTTTGGTTGAAAATTGCAAAAAAACCTCGCTATCTACCAGTCATTTTGTTTATTATCCAGACGTTCCCTGTCCCTAACAGAGGTGATTGAAGACTCAAGTTGAGTGGAGATCGGTGATGAAGGAATGGTTACGCTCTGGCACGATGATTCAGCAGTATCGCATTGTGATGCGCATCGGTGTCAGTGCAATTGGTGAAGTTTATCAGGTACGTGATGATGTCAATTTCCGCGACTGCGCGTTGAAATTGCTCTCGGCCAATCTTTTGTGGGATGACAACAGCCGGCAACGATTTCTGCAAATCGTAAAATCCGCCCCGCCCCTCGATCATCCGAACATCAGCAAAATTCTGGATGCCGGTGTGACAGCCAGTGGTCAGCCGTTTGTCGTCACCGAGATTGTGCATGGCCGCACGCTGGATGAAATCGGCATCGGCCTGGCACGCAAACTTGGGGACAAGATTCAAATTGCGATTGAAACAGCAGACGCGCTGGCCGCCGCGCATGCCCAGGGCATTTTGCATTTGGGGCTGAAGCCCGCCAATGTGATGCTCGATCACCAAAGCAAAATCCGCGTGCTGGATTTTGCCGTCACCCTGGCGACGCAAATTGCGTTGATGTCGCGCGGCCCCAAAGCCCCGCCCCAGCAAATGACCATCGGCAAGGCGCGTTATCTCAGCCCGGAACAGATTCGGGGTGAAAAACCGACGCCGCAATCCGATATATTCAGCTTGGGCATCCTGGTCTACGAACTCTTTTCCAGTCAGTTGCCGTTTCCTGGCAAATCCATTGAAGAGGTTTGCCACAATATCTTGAACACCGAGCCGGAACCGCTCACCCTCGAAAACCACGAGGTCCCGCCTGCGGTAAACCCGATTTTGATGAAAGCGCTCGCCAAAAACCCGGCGCAACGTTACCGCACAGCCGCCGAATTCGCCGCCGCCTTACGCCAATTGGCTGTTGAAGAAAAGACGGCGGAACTAGCCCGATCAAAAGGCAAACTCAAAAAGGACAATGAAGGGGCGGAGGAACTGGAGACCCAAAGCTGGCTGGAATTGCTGAAAGAGTTGCTCAAGAAACTCCAAAAGCAATTGATCATCTCACTCATCTTCGCCATCACGGCGGCGGCGTTTGGGCTGACTTACTATTATCGCAAAGACCAAAACTTCAAACTTCCCGAAGAGTTATTGCCCTTCACCAAAATCACCACCAGCGGCAAGGTGCTCGAGGCGGTGCTTTCCCCGGATGGCAAGGGCCTTGCGTATTTGGTTGAAGATGGGCCGCGCCAAAATCTGCTATATCAAAATCTCAAAGACCGGCGCGACCGCTTGATCTATTCCACCAAAGACACCGAGATTGGCGGACTCACTTTTTCGCGGTTCAATGATTTCGTTTATTTCGTGAAGTCCGCCCCTGCACCCAGCGAACTATACAAAGTTCCTATCACCGGCGGCGTCACGCCGAAAATTCTGGCGAACATCGCCAGTCCGGTGACGACCTCACCGAGCAACCAGCAAATCGCCTTTGTGCGGCAGAACGGCGCTGAGTCACAGTTGGTGAGCTACGATCTCAAAAACCAAACCGAAAACGTCATCACCACGCGCCAAAGCCCCACCCAATTTGTCGCCAGCGGCCCGGCCTGGTCGCAAGATGGCAAGCTGATCGCTTGTGCAGTGAAGAAGGCCACCGATGATTTGACGTTCGATATTGTGTTGATTGATGTCGAGGGGGGCATCGAAAAACCATTTGTTTCCGGGCCTTGGGTTGAAATCAGCCGCCTCGCCTGGATGGCTGGCGATGAAGGGTTATTGGTCAACGGGCGGACACTCGAAGCGCAGCAATGGCAAATCTGGCGTATTCTGCGCGCCACTGGTGAAGTGCGGGCCATGACCAACGGCGTCAATGACTATCGCGGCTTGAGCCTGACCAATGACCGGCGCCTGGCACTCAGCGTCAATTTTGTGCGTGATGTCGTGCTTTGGCTGGGCACCAGCGACAGCGCGCAGCAATTGACCATCGGCCAGGATGACGGGGTCAGCGGTTTGGCATGGGCTGGAAATCACCAATTGATTTATACCTCGCGCGCCAACCATCGCGACGAACTCTGGTTGAAAAAAACCGACAGCACGCCGACACAATTCCTGAAAACCTTTTGGCCACCGAACTCCCGCGCGGTCTTAAATCCAATTGGCACGGCAACCGGCCAGAGCGCGATCTTCGCCGCTGTCGTGGGCGATCAGGCGCAACTCTGGCAGGGCGATCTTTCCGGCGACAACAAAATGCAGCAACTGACAAACGGCCAGGTCACGCTCTTCCCGCAATTGAGCAGTGATGGCGGGACGTTGTTCTATTCACTGCTTGCCAACGGTCGCGCGTCCATCGCCAAACGAAAGCTGAGCAATGGCGAAACGGCGGTCTTGCTCGAAGGCCACGCCTGGGGCGGCGTTGTTTCGCCTGATGGCAGCCGGATGGCGTGCAACTTCTTCGATGAGGCCAGCAATTCCTGGAAACTGCTGGTCGCACCAGTGGCGGGCGGCGCCCCCGCCGTCAAATTTGATTTGCCTGGCACGGCCCACCGCCTGTTGCGCTGGCTTCCTGATGGCTCGGGCATCGCCTATCCGGTTACGCAACGCGGCGTGACGAATTTATGGAAACAGCCCTTGGATGGTAGCGCCCCCAGCACACTCACCACGTTTACGAAACATCGCATTTACAACTTTGCCTGGTCGCCCGACGGCCAACAACTGGCGGTTTCCCGTGGCCGGCGCATCAGCGATGCCGTCACCATCAGCGGCTGGGCCACCGACAAACGCTAACAGCGTTTGCCAAACAATCTTCACCCACAAATTCCTGGCTGTGAACAGCGCCCGGCCGATGGGGTACTTACCTTTGCCACTGGTCAACCTCAAGCGGGCCGCGCGCTAGCGACATTTTCCTTCCTTTGCGGCAAAATCTGTCGCCTAGATCAGTTTTCACTTCAGTACGGGACGGTACCGCGCGCGTCAGCAAGCGGCGCGTCAAGTATGACGCAGTGGTGCAACTGCGCGGTCTCCGCTTGCTCACGTGCGCGGTACCGTCCTGGCACTGTGCGCCTTACCGTACACGCGAATGAAAACCGATCTAAGGCTCCACATTCCAAAGCGTAACCTTCAGGCTGTGCCCTTACCGGTCGCAGTACTGACTCGGCAGCATCCCTCAAAATCAGCTTGATGGAGTACTAGGCCCTGTCTCCACGCGCGTATTGAACCGCCGCCAGAACAATGACAACATAATCACCGGCAAATTCGCCGAAGCTGCCAGCGCAAAGGCTAACGCAACCAGCCAATAGTTTGGTCAGATTGCTCCCTGCACCGCACAAATCGCTCCCTACACCGCGCAAGTTGCTCTATACACTGCACAAGTCGCCCTCTACAGCGCGCAAGTCGTTCCGTACACCGCACGAGCCGTTCCGTACACCGCGCAAATCGCTCTTTACACCGCTCAGATCGCACCCCGCAGCGTCCAAATCGCTTCCTACGCCGCGCAACTTGCTCTTTACACCGCTCAGATCGCATTCCGCAGCGTCCAAATCGCTTCGTACAGTCAGAAATCTGCTTATTTTCCTTCGCTAGGGCTGATGTCAGGACACTTTTGAAAAAACGGCTTTGGTTTTCGCCGCGTTAGCGGCGGCTGACTTTAGCCCGGCGTTTCAACGCCGGGAGGTGGCACCCGAATTGCCGCGCGTCGCGTAGCGACGGTTGAAATTGGAGCCATTGTCGTGCGAGTTTCAAGCGACGCGAATCTGCTTTGCTCGCTCACTCAGCCCTAAAGGATTGTGGCTCAAGTCAGCCGCCACTAACGCGGCGAAGAACGGAAGTTTCCGGTAAAACAAAAGTGTCCTGATTTTAGAAGCAGGATAGACAGATTCGACCTTCGCCCAGCCTGTAAATCCTAAAAATCGTGGTAATCCTGTGCCAATCTTTGTGGTTCTGATTTAGCCGCTCTTTGCGGAGGCTTAGATCGGTTTTCACTTCGGTGTACGGGAAAACCGCGCAGCGGGACAGTACCGCGCGCGTCAGCAAGCGGTGTTTGAGCCGTTGAACCACTGGTGCAACGACGCTGCGCCGCTTGCTGACGCGCGCGGTACCGTCCCCACACGCTGCCCCGTACACGCAATTGCAAACTGATCTAGGTCGCCGAACGTTCCCCGTGCTGTCTCGGCGACTGCGCCGTTTTGCCGTAACCCCCAGCGCAACCCGCTCACATTCCTTGTCAGATCGCACCGGCTCAGGTAAATTCGCGCCCGTCTTGGGCCGCTTCGGTTTACGTTCAGTTTGCTTTTGGCAGCGCGCGTTCCAGCGCATTTCGCCGCCGCTAAACACGTCATTTTTATGGAGTGCAACATTACATCGAAACGCGCTGGCGCAAAGACACGCCGGGCAGCGCGGCAATAATGGTATGAACATTGGTGCGGCGGTGTGTCAGGCGCGTTTTACGACTTCAACACTACAGTGCAAAAATGGGAGTGGTCGAACGCGCTGAACCTCTTGTAAACATTGACTCTGACATGCGTCGAGTGCAACAGAATGATTGAAGTGTTGAATTGATGGCAACACTTTAGGTGTAAGGTTGTTATCGTCAATACTCATCACGGCCAGCACCCTATTTTGACCGGTGACGCCGAAGAGCCATTGGCGGCAGCTTTCTCGGCCTCGTCGTTTTTGTTGCAAACTGCTTGCAGTTAGCGATTATCAGGCATAAGTTTCGTTTTCGCGTTTGGTGGCGCAGGCACTTTCCGATTAGTGAACAGTGTGACCACTGGCCATTCAGGTTATCAAACCAGTAATCTAAGGTTTCCGATAGTGGAAAGGCGAAACTTTCCATAAGCAACAAGCAGCTACTCTAATTTCGCCTCCTGCTTCGTCCTGATACACGATGCCGCATGCAACATGGCTGTTGGCGAGTCCCCTAACCCCTGGCGCATCGAGTCTGTGATTGCGCAAAACTAACAAGGTAAATCACGATGTCAATTGATCATGACCAATTTCTAGCCCAAACAGTATCGATCGCCGAGAGATTCACCCTGCTTCGAGACTTGAGACATGCAGATGGCATGAATGATCGGAAGCCGCAAACGGACCTAGAGCAACAAGTCTCCCAACAAACAGAGGCGGCAGAGAAGATTGCCAATGACCCCTCAATTCGCGCGAGAATCTGCGCAGGAGCACAAAGTGCAACGGCAAATATCAAAGACATCGCTAAATTAGTTGTAGCTTCGGCCCTGCCACTTAGCCTTGCGGGCACAATAACGATCCCCTTCACTCCCATTCTGGCGGCTGCGGTAGTGATCATCATCATTGACTCCGGCATATCCGCATACTGCAAGGAGAAATGACAAGTTGGAACCTAATCTCATACAAAGCGAGAAGGCAAAGGCCCTTGTTTCGGGCTTAGAGTCCCAATTTGAGGGGAAGGGTCGCTACGGCAATAGAGACCACGAGCCATTCATCAGCAATTACGTTGCTGAGTTTGCGGAACGCAATGGTATTAGCACCGCTGAAGCGACACGCCTGACGCGAGAGCTAATCTCTGAGTTTGAGTGCTTTCGAATAACTGGAAAAGAAAATCCGATATACTTTTCTAAGTGCTGCCAAATCGCATCAAAGGCATTGTCGCTGCTCAGCGGCAACAATCTAGACCTGCCCAACTATGTGTCCGTGGGCCTTGTTGAAAGGCATGAGATTACGAGTTTGGCTCTTCCAAGCCTCGACCCACCGCTATTGCTATTCTCAAGTGGGCAGTTTGAGCTTATCGGCGACATAGCGTTTCTCTGCGCCAACCCAATTCTCAGGGCCGCGCAGCAGGGATTGCTGATTGGAGTCACCGGACTTGATGAAGAAGAAGCTACACTCCTCTCCGAGATCGTCGCTTATCACGCCTTGTCGAGTCAGAGTTTCTCATCTTCAAATGGCCAATCCATTTTCATCGAAGATCGCCATATCGACCCACCTGTATTGCAAGCAAGAGTCAGTGGAGATTCGCACCGGAAACACTTCCTGAACCTCTTCCATTCAGGTAAAGAGGAGCTATATAACTTCGTGATTGCCCACGAAGTCGCTCATACATCAACGCAGGCAAAAGACTTCGCTGGCAATTCTGCAAGGGAGCCCCAGGAGTTATTCTGCGACAGAGTCGCAATTTGGTATGCCATAACTCAGACGCTGAATTCATCAGCGCAAATGCAAGACCATCCTAGAATGGTGTACGCCAAACTAATGATGCTTCTTTCCTATATTCAGATTAGTACATTCGTGGAGATGGCGAAGATTGCAGAGAGAAAGGGTATTGGCGCACTTGACGTTTCTAGTTCCAAGCGACACTCCGAGTACCCTTCCTTTCAGGTCAGGATGAACTCCGCGAAGGCGACACTCTTCGAGTTTATGTCAGACATGTTCGGTCCCTCTGCAGAGCAGAACGTAGAGGCGTTGTGGAACGAAGTGGGTGGACAGAACGGTGAGGCATTTCGGGCCATGGCTCCCGAGATCGACTCGCACCTAAAGAGAGTCTACGATCCGTGCGCCATGGTAGAGTTTCTCCGAGAACAACACTATGATGATGGCACGTCGCAAGGCTCATGACGGAAACGTAGGCGTCATGTTATCGACTAGGCGTCCACGTTGAAATGTGGGGGCGTTGAGGCTTAACCCTTCGCTCAAGCGGAGCGCCAAAGGCAGGACGCTAGCCCGAGTCTGGCGTCCTGCCGCCGCCCGTTTAGCTCGAACGTTAGGCGAATGATGGCAACAGTACAGGTGTTTTGTTGCCATCCTCTGCCGTTTTTCGAGCTAATCGCCAACGTTACACCCTCAACTTGAAAAGCATTTTCCGTCCGGTTGTACTCGCCGAAGCCGCCTCCTTGATTTTATTAGCTTCTCCGCGCGCCCGAACAGGCAAGAATTCAACTGTAGTGTTGCACTCGTCACGCACTCTAAGTTTTATGCTGCTTATGCTGCTGCTGCCGCCCGCCTTCGCGGCCTAAACACCAAATCACAATCCTCAAGCTGGCTGGCGCTGTAGAAACTTCCGCCTGAATGTGCGCCGTTAAGGAATTTGCCGTGCGGCCCAGTCCTCGAATGAAATGAAGCTTGCACCAGCGAAGACTTCGATTTTGTAAACCGGATGGATTTCCCAAACGGCTCGCCGCAGGGGATTACCGCCGCCGGGTGACGCAGTGCACGGCGCAGGCAGATGACTGCAGTCAAAGAAAAGCTGTAAGCTCCGTATCCGGCTCCGTAGGAGCCAAATGTTTATAGAAACCGCATGGTGATTGCTCCCAAGCTCCGTAGGAGCGGCATCTGTCAGATGCCGCTCCTGTCAGATGCCGCTCCTGTCAGATGCCGCTCCTGTCAGATGCCGCTCCTACGGAGCTTGGGAATAGATAGAAGCTCACCAAAACTATAAACATGCCGCGCCGCTGGCGCTAAAACCGTTACAAACACAAGTCATGAATTACGCACAGGCTTCAACTAACCACACATGAGCCGCGTTTTTTATGCGTTCTGGGGCCGCCATCGGTCAATGCGAACTGGCTTTCTCCGCGCCCAAACCGGTCGTGGCCCGCACATTCAATTCGGTGAACTTCGCTTCCGCGTGTGGTTCGCGTCCAGTCAGCGTGCCAATCACCGCGCCCAGAAAACCCAGCGGGATGCTGACGATGCCGGGGTTTTCCAGCGGAAAGATTGCCGCCGTTTTCAAAATGCTCGGACTGAGCAGAATCAACACCAGCGATGACAGCAAGCCTGTCGCCAAACCCGCCACCGCCCCACGCGTATTGAACCGCCGCCAGAACAACGACAGCACAATCACCGGCAAATTCGCCGACGCCGCCACCGCAAAGGCCAGCGCGACCAGGAAGGCCACATTCGCATTCGGCCCCAGCACAATCGCAATCGTGATCGCCACCGCGCCAACTACAAACGCCGTCACCCGCGCCACACGTACCTCTTCGCCCGGCGCGCGTTCCTTGCCGTGATGCAACACATTCGTCCAGAAATCGTGCGCAAACGATGTTGACGCGGAAATTGTCAACCCGGCAACAACCGCCAGGATCGTCGCAAACGCAATCGCCGAGATGAACGCGAAAAACAAATCCCCGGCGAGCGCCTGCGCCAACAGCGGCGCGCTCATATTCGTCCCGCCATTCTTGGCGATGAAATCGCGCCCGACAATCGTCGCCGCGCCGAAGCCCAGAAACGTCGTCAGAATGTAAAAGCTGCCGATGATGACCATCGCCCAGACGACGCTGCCGCGCGCCGTCTTCGCATCGGGCACTGTGTAAAACCGCACGAGGATGTGTGGCAAGCCCGCCGTGCCGAAGATCAGCGCCAGCCCCAGCGAGATCAAATCCAACGCACCATACGGTGGTTTGTAGCGCAGCCCCGGCGTCAGAAAGTCTTGCGTGACAAGTTTGCCGCTCGCATCGTGGTACGTCACATTCGCAATCGCATTGAAAAATTCGCCAAAGCTGAAGTGGAAATGTTTGAGCACCAGAATGCTCAACAGAATCGTGCCGCTCATCAGCAAAATCGCCTTGATGATTTGTACCCAGGTCGTCGCCAGCATTCCGCCGAAAACCACATATACGATCATCAAAATCCCAATCGCGATGACCGCCGTGCGAAAGGTGATGCCCGTGTCTTTAAGCAACAGCGACACCAGCGCGCCCGCTCCGACCATCTGCGCGATCATATAAAACGTGCTGACCGTCAGTGTGCTCAACGCGCCCATCGCCCTAACGGGGCGCGGACTCAACCGGTACGCCAACACATCCGCCATCGTGTATTTGCCCGCATTGCGCAACGGTTCCGCTACGATCAGCAGCACAGTTAGGTAGGCCACCAGCCAGCCGACCGAATACATAAACCCATCGTAACCCTGAAAGGCGATAATTCCGGCTATGCCCAGGAATGAAGCGGCGCTCATATAATCGCCCGCCACCGCGATGCCGTTCTGCCACGCCGTCAGCGAACGCCCAGCGGCGAAAAAGGCATTCGACCCCGTATTCTTGCGCGCGGCCCAATACGTGATCACCAGCGTGATCGCAATGAAGACCAGAAACATCAACAGAGCAGCATTCATCGGCTAGTTTTCCCCTTTCACTTTACGGCGGATGCTCTGCGCCATTGCATCGAAGCGGCCCGCCGCGCGCACATACAGCGCCGCGATGCCCCAGGCCATGAAAAATTGCGAGAGCGCGAACAGGTAGGCGACGTTAATGACGCCCAGCACGCGCCGGCTCATCAGCCCCGGCGCGTAACCCACCAGCACCGGCAGCGCAAAGTAATAGACCACGAAAAAGATCGTCGCCGGGATGATGAATTTGCGCTTCGCCGCGACCAGCCGCTTGAATTCATCAAGAGCCGCGACGCGCTCCCAATCGGCCACGTCAATGTCTTCGTCAGCGGTTAATTCGTGCGCGGGTTTGTGCTGCCGACCCAGCGGGGCCACGTCGGTGGCCGCACCTGCACTTGGGGTAAGGTCTTCTTCGGATAAGCCGAAGCGTTTTTCCTGACTCATCAAGAGGCTCCTGATTGGTGAAAGTGAAACTACTTTGGGTGCGGGAAGTTGATATTGCAAAATTCAACGTCAGCAACGCTCGTTGGCCGAACGATAGCGTTCATCGCGTAATTCCACAATCTCTTTGTGCCTGAGGCAGGCGGCTCGTCAGGGCTTTTGCCAAGTCGCCAGCGAGAGCGTTCAAACGGTTTGGCGGATTCCCGATTCCTGACTCCTGATTCACGACAAATTGAAAATCAGCCGATATTTTTTGCTTATCAGGAATCAGGAGTCAGGAATCGGGAGTCAGTCAAAGGTCTTTGGCGGATGGTTTGTCGTTTTTGCCTATCAACTTGAGTGCTGGCAGGTTGAAAGAAGAGGGCAGCCGGACGAGTTGTCCGGCTGCCCTCTGTTTGAGCGTGACGGCCCGCGCACGCTTAGAAGATCAGTTTCAACGCCAACTGCCCGATGCGCGGGTCAGCCGCGCCACGCGGATTGCCGAAGTCATTGCGGCGGGTCAGTGTGGGTGTCACACCTGCGGTGTTGACACCGGTGACGTTGTACAACTGACCGTTAACCAGGTTGCCGGGAATGTTGATGCGATTGAAGAGATTGAAAAACTCGGCGATGAATTGCAGCCGGAATTTTTCGGTGATGAAGAAATTCTTCGTCGTGCGGAAATCGAAGGTGACGAAATGACCCTGGTAAAAGGAATTGCGTCCGAAGCCCGGTGCGCGATCCGAATTCCGGTTGCCGTCGTTGTTCAGGTCAACGTTCGCCGCCAGCCGCGCCGAAAAGGGCAGATTGCTGCTCGCCTGCAAAATGCCGCTCACTTCCCAACCGCCCAGCAGTTGGCGGGCCGGGCCAGTGCCTTTGAAATAATCCAGATTCCACAACCCGCTGACCACCACGCGATGCGGGACGTTGGCATTGCCGACGCCGCGTTCGTCGCTGAGCAGCGTGCTGTATTGCGCTTGCTTGGTATCATCGCCCGCGTTGGCCGTCACGACCGAAGTGGCATCCGGCGCGTCGTCAATCACCTTCGAGAACGTGTAGGCGAAAAGGTATTGATAATGCTTCGCGAAGCGTTTGTTGATCTGCAAGATCAGCGCGTTGTAGCTGGAATTGGCGTTGCTCTCGAATTCGGCAATGCGGCCAAAGCCAGTGATGGGCCGTGTCGGGCTGGCCGTGCCCGGATAACGCAGGAAGGTCGAGACAATGCCGCCGGAAATCGCTGAAGCCACGGGCACCGGCAGATTGATGTCGCGCGTGCGTTGCAAGTGACGGCCTTGTACGGAGAGATAGGACGCATTAACCGAGAGGTCGTTGGTCAAGCCGTATTCGACGCCCAGGCTGCCCTGCATCGTGTAAGGCTGTTGGTAGTTACGCTCGAAGACGAACAGGTTGAGTGCCGCCGGTTGTCCGCCGCGCGCCTGAATGTCGGCGAGACTGGCAAAGCGGAACGGATAAACGAGGCCGGTCGGATTAGTCAGCGTGACGCTGATCGAGTTCAAGCCGTTGTTGGAATGCGCCGTGCCGAGCGCGATTGACGGCGTGCGGCCATAAAACAGGCCATAACCGCCACGCACGACCAGCCGGTCGTTCTTTGCCGGACTCCAGGCGAAACCGAAGCGCGGGGCAAAGTTATTGTGATCGTTGTTATTCCGCGAGGTATCAATCCCAGCGGCGGTCAAGGCCGCGTTCGGATTGCGCGTTGGTCCCTGCTTCAACTGCTGCACGTCATAACGCAAGCCGAGGTTGATCGTCAGGCTTTTCTGGGCGCGCCAATCGTCCAGGGCAAAAAAGCCGTATTCGTCGAAGTTGGGAAAGGTCGTGAAACCCGTCGTGCCGTCGCCCGCGAAGGCTTGTGTGTAACTGGCGACGATGTTGTTGGTGAAATTGGCGTAGCTCGTGAAGGTGTAACCCGCGCCCTGGAAGCCGGGGAAGAAATTCTTGATGCGTTCGAAGTTGAGATCAGCGCCGCCCTTCAGGCTGTGCTGGCCTGCGATATAAGAGACGTTGTCAATAAACTGGTACTTCTTCTCGGTGGTTTCGCGCGGGCTGAAATTGTTGCGCCCGATGGTGAGCGCCGCCTGGCCGCCGTTAGTAATGACGGCTTCGGGCGCGTCGGAATTCGCCAGACCAGGCTCGCGGTCGCGCGCGAGTTGCAGGCGGAATTCATTGAGCAAACGCGGCGTGAGGGTGGTGTTGAGCGTGACCGAGAATGAATCGGTCGTCACCAGACTGTTGCCGCTGTGTTCCTGCGCGACGTTCGCGCCGTTGCTTTCCAGATTGACGCCCGTGAATTTCTGCCGGTTGTAGCGGAAGCTCAGCCGATTCGCCGCTGTCAGTTGCCAGTCCGCCTTGGCCAAATAGACATCCTGATTGAATCCGCGCACATAGTTGTTCGCCAACGGCAGCAACCGATTGCGGCCTGCGACCGAAGCCGGGTCTGTCGCGGTGGCGGCGGGCAGCACGTTAAGGATGTTGGGTTGCGTGTTGCGCTGCCCGTCGTAATTGAAGAAGAAGAACGCATGATCTTTCTTGATGGGGCCGCCCAGATTGCCGCCGAATTGGTGGAAGTGATACGGCGGTTTGTCGCGGCTGCCGACGATGCTCGACGTGGCGGAATCGAAACGGAAGCCGTTGGGAATCAGCGCCGGTCTGCCGCCGGTGAAGGTCTCCAACCCAGCATCGTAACGCAGACTGTTGGCGTTGAGCGAACGGTCGCGGAAGAACTCAAAGCCGGTGCCGTGAAAATCATTGCCGCCCGATTTGGTGATGACATTGATCGTGCCCCCGGCGGCGCGTCCGAATTCCGCCGAAAAGCTATTGGTGTTGACCTGGAATTCCTGCACGGCGTCCTGGCTGAACTGATAGGGCGCGCGGCCCGAACCTGTGCGTCCGAGCGATTGCCCGAAAAACAGATTGTTGTTGTCTACGCCGTCAATCTGGATGCTGTTGAGCGTGCCTTTCTGTCCGCCGAACGAGAGGTCGCCGCCGCGCGGATCGCGCACCACGCCGGGCGTGAGCGTGACGAAGTCCAGAAAGTTGCGGCCATTGACGGGCAGGGAACTCACCTGCTTGGCGCCGACCGAACTGGCCACATTGGTGCGTGTGGTTTCGACGACAGGTGCTTGCTCAATAATAGTAATGCTTTCGCTGCTCGCGCCCACGGTGAGTGCGACATCCAGATTGAGCTTTTGGCCCACGGTCAGCACGATGCTGCTGCGCTTGGCTTCGGTGAAATTGGGCGCGCTGACGCTCAGGTCATAAGTGCCCGGCTGCAAGGCCACGAAACGATAGACGCCTGAGCCATCGGTTTGCAGTTCGCGCGTGAGGCCGTTCTGTTGATTCTTAATGACGAGTTTGGCATTGGCGATGACCGCGCCTTGCGGGTCGGTGACCACGCCTTCGAGTGTGGCGGTGGCCGCTTGTTGCGCCCGCACAGGCGCAAAGACCGCCAGCGCCAGCAGCAGCGCGCCAAGCGCGGTTCTAAAGTAAGCAAAGGGATGACGATTTCGCATAAACATAAACATGGATTCCTCTCTCCTCAGTTGATGCCAGGACAGGCAAGACAGCGTCGCCTGTGCGGGCAGGTTAGGATAGGTAACCAGAGCGTGCCGCTCTGAGTGTAAGTTTGCGGCGCAAAGTGCCAATGATTGATGAACTTTTTCCCGGCAAGGCTAGTCTTAAGCGAGCTTGTAAGATTGATGTTTATCGCTTTCAGTAGTAGGCCAGGATGCTACTGCATCGTTTTGGCAATGGCAAATCGCCGGACGACGGTGCGGCGCGGGCCGTCGGGGGCAGGCTTGTTGAGGTGCGGAACGCTACCAGAAACGGCCTCTGATCGTTCTCAACCGGCCGCCGCCTTGACACTCGCGGAAAGACCCGCTTAGATAGGCAGCGAATCGTCATAGCCCCCTGAGATACAGCAACTTTCTTAATTGACATGGCCGGTCGGCGTGATCGGCGAGTGCGGTTTGCGCAGCGGTTGGCCTGCGGGTGCTTGCAAATCTTCCATTGTTACAGACATTGTTACAGGGCAATCAATACCATAGCCAAAGCTGTGCGGCGCGCGCAATATCAAACGTGGCAGCGACAGACTGTCAACAGGAGACCAGTAAATGAAACTCAACTCGAAACCAATCTATTTGCCGATTTATCCGGCGAAGCTGTCCGCAAGGGCGGCTGGCTTGCTCGCGCTGCTGGCAGTTGCGACGGGTGCTTTCCTTTTCAGGGCCGGGCTGCTGGCGCCCGTCGCGGCGCAACAGGCGCAAGTGGCGGTGCTCAACGCCGCCAGCTTTAACCCCGATCGCCGCATTGCCCCGGATTCACTGGCGGCGGCCTTCGGACAGTTTGTCACGCAGAACAATCAAAATTTTAGCGCACCTGCTGGCGTGTTGCCGCTGCCGACGACGTTGGGCGGCGTGCAATTGCGTATTAACGGCGTGAGTGCGGGTTTGCTCTTTGTCGGCACACAGCAGCTTAACTTCCAGGTGCCGCCCGCATTGACCGATGCGCCGAGCGCCACGGTGACGGTGACGAATTCGGACAACTCGACGCGCACGGGCACCGTCACGGTACAACGCGCCGCGCCGGGCCTCTTTTCGGCGGCGGCCAACGGGCAAGGCGTCGGCGTGGCGCTGACCACGTTTGATGGCGTGACCTACCAATCCGTTTTTAATCCCGGCAATCCGCCGACTGAACGCGATGTGGACGCCGGTACGCCGCAGCGCCGCAATGTGCTGGTGTTGTTCGGCACGGGGCTGAAACTGGTCGGCAAGCAAAACATCGGAGTGACTTTGCAAGGCGTGCCTTTGCAGGTGGATTTTGTCGGCGCGGTCGGCGGGCTGGCGGGCTTGGATCAGATCAACGCCTTTCTGCCGCCTGAAGCAGCGGGCCTGGGATCGGTGGACATTCAAGTGAACGCCACGATCCCAAGTGACAGCGCGTTGCAACGCTCGAATAAGACCACCATTAGAATGGGCGGGCAATTGCCGCTGATCCGTGTGCTGCCGATTACCGTGAACACGCCCGTGGATGGCGAGTTGACGGCGGATGACCAGATTCAACAACTTAATGACGGCACGAAGCGGACGTATTTCTTCGACGCCTATCGCTTCACGACCACGCAAGCGAATACCACGGTCGCCATTGATATGCGTGTGCGCGGTAATTCGACCGTTGACCCAGCCGTGTTGCTTTATCGCGTCAATAACGGCTCGCTGGCCTTCTTTGGCGAAGACGACCAATCGGGCGGGTATGGCAATGGCAGCATCGTCAATAACAATGCGCTTTATTTTGCCGTGTTGCCGACGCCGGGCGATTACGTGATCTTTGCGACCAGCGCCAATGAACAACCGGACGGCTTGGGTACGTATACCTTGCGCTTGCGCGACAATGTCATTACCCAAACCAGCTATGGTTCAACCGTGAACGGCACGATTGCGACCACCGATGTGCAAACTGCGGCGGGCACCTATCTGAAAGCGTATTGGTTCTCGGCGGCCGCCAATGACAACGTTGATGTGCGCTTGAATGCGACGGCTTTCGACGCCTTTCTGATTTTGCAGGCGAATGAAGGCGGCTTGCCGATTGCCAGTGACGATAATGGTGGCGGCGGCACGAACTCGCGCATTCAGCGCCGCTTGGGCACAGAAGGCATTTATGTTTTACTCGCCACGCCCTACGAGCCGAATCGAACGGGTGCCTTCACGCTCATCACCAACCGGGTCTCCAGTCTGACCGAAGAGGAGACGCCGGTGGCCGGCCCGCAGCGCGGCTTGCACGACACGCGCGGCGAGTTGCGCCCCCGCATGACCGGCCGCAGCGGTGCGCGCGTGATTGAACAATAAGCGTAACGGCGTCCCTGACGTTGGAAAGGGACGACCCACACGCACAAGTGGGGAAAGAGCATGGCGTATGGGTGCAGGCTTTTAAGCAGCGCCCAAGGCTGCTTTGAGAAAGCAACGCCATGCTCTTTTCCGTTTTCCCGGTGACGGCCAAGACCTGCTTGACCAGGCCTGTTGATGATTTCTCAAACGATAACCCTCGTCATCGTCTTAGGAGCCTTGGCCCAAAACGCCAAGGCCACACCTGGCGCGGGTTCGCTCAGCGCCATTTTGCTCAGCGGTTTTTTGGTCGGCCTGTTGCACGCGCTGGACGCCGATCATCTGGCGGCCGTCTCGACGTTGGTCAGCGAGCGCCGCAGCCTGTTGAGTTCTTCGTTGATCGGCGGCTGGTGGGGGTTGGGGCATACGCTGTCGTTGTTGCTGGCCGGCGCGGCCGTCATCTTATTGCAGGTTCAAATCAGCCCGCGGTTGGAACAAACCTTTGAATTCGGGGTCGCGCTGATGTTGATCACGCTGGGCGCAAACGTGCTCTACAAATTATACAAAGGCGGGCAACTGCACGTGCACGTTCATACGCACGGCGCGCGTCAGCATATTCATCCGCACTTGCATGCGCCGGCGACAACGGCTGAACCGCAATCACAGCCACAATCACATCACGGCCTTAGATTGGGCGCGCGCCCGCTGCTGATCGGCATGGTGCATGGTTTGGCGGGGAGCGCCGGGTTGTTTTTATTGGGTGTGGCGGCGATTCAGTCGGTGGTGGGGAAATTCGCCTACATCGTTGTGTTTGGCGTTGGTTCGATTGGCGGCATGATGCTGATGAGTTCGCTGTTAAGCCTGCCTGCGTATTTGGCAGTGGCGCGTTACACTCGTGCCTATCGCGCGGTGCGGTTGCTGGCGGGTTGTTTCAGCTTCGGGTTCGGCTTGTGGCTGGCCTATGAAATCGGGATCGGCAAGGGGCTGTTGCGCTAATCAAAGCGAGGAAAATCAATGCGTCAACGAATGGTTATTCTGCTGTGTCTGTGCTGCGTGGCAAGCTGGCCAGCCACCTGCTTAGTGCGTGCGCAAACAACGCCCGCGCCGGTCGAGGGCGATTATGTAGCGCGCGACTTCCGCTTTGAGAGCGGCGAGACCTTGCCCGCCTTGCAATTGCATTACCGCACGCTGGGCCAGCCCCTAAAAAATGCGGCAGGCCAAGTGCGCAATGCCGTCTTGGTTATGCACGGCACGACTGGCGCGGGATCAGGCTTTCTGTCGCCCTCGTTCGCGGGCGTGCTCTTCGGCGCGGGGCAACTGCTCGACGCCAGTAAGTATTTCATCATCCTGCCCGATGCTATCGGCCACGGAAAATCGTCGAAGCCCAGCGATGGCTTGCACGCTAAATTCCCGCACTACAATTACAACGACATGGTGACGGCGGACTATCGCCTGTTGACGGAAAAGCTCGGCGTCAATCATCTGCGGTTGGTGATGGGGACTTCGATGGGCGGGATGCATACCTGGGTTTGGGGCGAAAAGTATCCTGATTTTATGGACGCGCTGCTGCCGCTCGCCAGCCTGCCCGTGGCGATTGCGGGCCGCAACCGGTTCATGCGGCGCATGGTCATTGATTCGATCAAAGGCGATCCCGATTGGCAAAACGGCGAATACAAAACGCAACCCGTGCGTGGGCTGACGGCGGCGATTTATACGCTGATGTGGATGGTCAGCACGCCGCTGCAACAATACAAACAGGCGCCGACACGCGAGGCCGCCGACAAACTCTTCGACAATCAGGTGCGTTCCTACCTTAGTCGTATGGATGCCAATGACATGCTTTACGCCTATGACTCGTCGCGCGATTACGACCCCGCGCCCAAACTCGAAACGATTCAGGCACCGCTCGTAGCGATCAATTCCGCCGACGATCAAGTCAATCCGCCCGAACTCGGCGTCGCCGAACGCGAGATCAAACGGGTGCAGCGTGGCCGCTTCATCCTCATTCCCATCAGCGACCAGACGCGCGGGCACGGTACACATTCGCTGCCGGCGTTATGGCAGCAGCATCTGGCAGCGTTATTGAAAGAATCAGAACACCCTGAATGAAACGCCTTACCCTCGCAATCGCAAACGTCAACGTTGCACCACAAGCGCAAGAATTGGCGGCCTGGCCGGCGCATCCGCTGGTCGAGCGTATTCTTTGGTTGCGCCAGCCAACCGCGCCGCCCGCGCCCGCCGGCACCCAAGAGTTAATTACCGACAGCTATTTTTCCGGCCCGCTCATCAATAAACTGCTGGCGCTATGCCGCACTGATTATCTGTTGTTGCTGTTGCCGGGCGGCGCGGTTGAACTGGGCGCGCGCGCTTTGGAGCGGCTGGTGCAAGTCGCTGATGACACCGAAGCCGGGTTGCTTTACAGCGACTATCGCGAACGCCAGGGCGTGGAAATCAGCGAGCATCCGCTCATTGATTATCAAACGGGCAGTCTGCGCGACAACTTCGATTTCGGCGCGCTGCTGCTGCTCTCGCGCCAGGCCGCGCAGGTCAGTTTGCAGGAATACGGGGCCGTGCCTGACAGCGTGCGCTGGGGCGGCCTGTATGACCTGCGGCTCAAGCTCTCCACTGATTTCGATGTAGTGCGTGTGCCCGAACCGCTTTACACGCGCGCGGCGGTGGACACACGGGCGAGCGGCGAAAAGTTGTTTGATTATGTTGACCCGCGCCAGCGCGAATACCAGCTTGAGATGGAGCGCCTCGCCACCGAACACTTGCAACGCATTAACGCCTGGCTCGCGCCTGAATTTGTCGCCGTGCCCGAAGCTGACGAAGCCTTTCCGGTCAAAGCCAGCATCATCATTCCCGTGCGCAATCGCGCCAAAACGATTGCCGAGGCCATGCGCAGCGCTTTGACGCAGCAAGCCGATTTCGACTTCAACGTCATCGTCGTGGATAACCACTCCACCGACGGCACGACCGAGTTGTTGCGCGCACAGGCGGCTGATAACGGGTCACTGATTCATCTCATTCCCACCCACACCGATTTGGGCATTGGCGGTTGTTGGAACGAAGCGCTCTATGCGGCGCACTGCGGACGCTACGCCGTGCAGCTTGATTCCGACGACATCTATGCGGGGGCGGATACCCTGGCGCGCATTGTGGCGGAATTTGAGCGCGGCCCGTATGCGATGGTCATCGGGTCGTACACGATTGTGGATTTCGACCTTAACGAATTGCCGCCCGGATTGATTGATCACCGCGAATGGACGCGCGCGAACGGGCGCAACAACGCGTTGCGCATCAACGGGCTGGGTGCGCCACGCGCCTTTGATGTTTCGGTCTTGCGCCAAATCGGTTTGCCGAATGTGAGCTATGGCGAAGATTACGCCGTAGCCTTGCGGCTCAGCCGCACGTATGAAATTGGCCGCATCTACGACTCGCTTTATTTTGCGCGGCGCTGGTCAGGCAATTCCGACAGCGCTCTGCCGCTGGCGACGGCGAACCGCTACGACAGCTATAAAGATCATCTGCGCACCGTCGAGATCGAAGCCCGGCGGCAATTCAATGCCAAGGCGGGCTTGCGGCAAACATGAATTGGGCCACGCGCATCCTCAGTCAGGTTGAACTCGAACCCTATGCGGCAGCGCCGCTGGCAGGGAATTGGCCCGCACAAGTAAACGCGCTGCTCGCGCAGCAGCAACAGACCTGGCCGCAATTGCGCGAAGCTACGGACGGGTTGCAGCAAGTCGAATATCGGCGCTTCAACATCAAAGGCGCAGAAGTGCTGGCCCAGTTCAATCCCAAACGCCTCGTCAGCACGGCGGCCAAAGTGGATGCGGCTTCGATTCAAGCGCGCCCGTGTTTTTTATGCGTCGGCAATCTGCCCGAAGAAGAGCGCGGCTTGCCGTTTGGTGATGATTTCGTCGTGCTCTGCAATCCGTTTCCAGTCCTGCCCAAACATTTGGTTGTTACCGCGCGGCAGCATACGCCCCAAGCCGTCGCGGCCAGCTTCGGCAGTTTGCTGGACGTGACGCGGGCATTGGGCGCAGACTTTTTCACGCTTTACAACGGGCCGAAATGCGGCGCGTCGGCCCCCGATCACTTGCACTTTCAAGCCGCAGAAGCCACGCGGCTGCCACTCTGGCGTGAACTTGAACGCGGGCCTTTACAACGTTGGCCGTCAGCCTCGGCAGTCGAGACCTTCACGCTGCCCTGCTATCGCATCAATATGCTAGGCGCATTCGGCAGCGACCGTACTGCTTTGCTGGCCTGGTTTGAACGGGCCTTGTCTACACTGGCGGCGCTTACGGAAAGCAAGGATGAGCCGTTGCTGAACCTGCTGGCAACCTTCAACAACGGCCGCTGGTGCGTCTTGCTCTTGCCGCGCCAGCGGCATCGCCCGACCTGTTACGACGCCGAAGGCGATGCCAGGTTGACCATCAGCCCGGCGGCGATTGATCTGGGCGGCGTGCTGGTCGTGCCGCAGCCAGAGCATTTCGCGCGGCTGACGGCCGTGGCGTTGGGACAGATTTATACTGAGGTCACGTTGCGAGACGATTTGTTTACTGCTTGGTTGACACAACTTACCCAGGATTGAGTGGGGGCAGAAGCGTGAGTAGTGCAACCTGCCGAGGTTGCGCGGTGTCACGGCTACGGCCAAGGCTTCACTTGCGGCACCACGCAACCTCGGTAGCATTCGTTTCTACATAAGTCTGACGCTCTGTGTCTTTGCCCTGAAAGGGCAGCATTCAATAGCCGTGGGCAACGCCCACGGTAGGCCGTCAGCAGGTTCTACGGCCCTGCCGGGGCCGGACTCGACGTCGAATGCGGCCCCGGCAGGGCCGAAAATTCTTCCCGAACCGTTCCGTGGGCGTTGCCCACGGCTATTGAATTACGCCCTTTCAGGGCTTTTCTCGGAGCCGGTAGACTTGTGTAGAAACGAATGCTCGGTAGGTTGCGCTACCAATGCCAGCCGCTTGGTTGTTGATTGAGGAGTAGCGTGGTGTGGCAAACCGATTCTGCTTGTTTTGAGGTGGCCATTCTGGTGTTGGACGAGTGAACCCAAAGACAAGTATTACGAAATGCTGAAGGTCAAACGGTAACGAGTAACAATGCTGGCATTGCTTCAAGCGGAACCAAGGGTGAAGGTCGGGTTGCTCACGCGTGCGACGCAGGTCGGCTTTGCGCTCGCGGGCGCTTGCCTGGCAACCAACGGACATCGGTTTTCAAAAGGCGAATATCTAGCGACCGTTGAAAGCGACGGGAGCATCGCGATCACTGCTGCGCAGGGCGGTGTTGTCAGGTTCGCACCTGCCACTGACATTGAATTGACCTGCGCGCAAGCGGCTGCTTTCACTTTGCGCGGCGTGACCATCGGGATTGATTTTCATTGGCAGCAGCAGGAAGACCAGACTTTTACCGGGGCTTTGCTCTTGCATACCGATTCGCAAGGACGCCTGACGGTCATCAACCGCGTGCCAGTCGAAGAGTACGTGACCAGCGTGATCGCTTCGGAAATGAGCGCGACGGCGCACCCCGAATTGCTCAAGGCGCACGCCATCATTTCGCGCAGTTGGTTGCTGGCGCAGCTTGCCCCTTGGAAAAACGCGAGAGCCAACGCCGGCCAAATCCAAACGGCTGAAGAAATTGTGCGCTGGTACGACCGCGAGAACCACACGGGCTTCGATATTTGCGCCGATGACCATTGCCAGCGTTATCAAGGCGTAACCAAAGTGACCGCCGCGAACGTCTTTGAGGCTATCAATGCGACGCGCGGGCGGGTTTTGGCCTATGCGGGCGAGTTATGCGATGCGCGCTTCTCGAAATCCTGCGGCGGTTTCACCGAACTGTTCAGCACGGCTTGGGAAGATGCGGACGTGCCGTACTTGCAGGCGTTTTATGACGGCGAGACTTTACCGGCTGATGGCCGCTTGCCGTTGAGTGACGAAGCCAACGCGGCGGCCTGGATTCAGCAAACGCCACCCGCGTTTTGCAATGCACCTGAGCCGGCGATCCTGACGAAGATTCTGCCCAACTTCGATCAGGCGACGACGGACTTTTACCGCTGGCAGGTGACGCTGGAACAGGCCGAGCTACAGGCTTTGCTTGAACGCAAGCTGGGTTTGAGCTTCGGCGCAATCCACGCGCTGGAACCGGTTGAACGCGGCGCTTCCGGACGGTTGAAACGGTTGCGGATCGCGGGCGCGCAACGCACGCTGATCATCGGCAAGGAATTGGAAATCCGGCGCGCCCTCTCGCCATCGCATCTTTACAGTTCGGCCTTTGTCATTGAACCGGGCGCGGTGCAGAATGGCGTCCCCGCGCGCTTCACGCTCCGTGGCGCTGGTTGGGGGCACGGCGTCGGGTTATGTCAGATCGGAGCCGCGTTGATGGCCGAACAAGGCTACGACGCCGCGCAAATCTTGCAGCATTACTATCGTGGGACACAACTTTTCGAGTTATACCGAGGTGCTTCATGAACGAGTATTACCGGCTCGAACTGCCACAGCGCCGCCGTCTGCTGGCGGATGAAGGTTTTGTCCGGGATTGGACGCGCATTTGGACGCATCCAGATGGCCGCGCCATTGGCGAGGGCGTCGCGGCAGCCTTAACCGATGAAGCCTTTTGCCGGTTCTTGCACGTCAGCGTGCCGCACGAACTCGCTGATCTCTGGGTCGAAAGCGCGCGCGCCTGATGAGGCGAAGTTGCGAACCTTTCTTCTTACCTTTCCTAACCGTCTGCGAGGTGTGTGTTGGCAAAGTCCGCAATCGCCTGCTTCCTGTTGCTCGGTTTGGTACTCAGCGTCTGGCCCCTGCTCAGCTTTGCCCAGCGCCGCCGCAACGAAGACTTTCCCAACTTTCGTGAAGAGTTCACCCACAAAACCAGCAGCGGCAAACGCGGCGAGTACACCTTTGCGCGCTTGCGCTACAGTTCAAACGGTTGGCGCCCAATGTGGACAACCGATTATCCAAAGGCTGATGCGCAATTGATCCTGGGCTTGCGCAATTGGGTGCAGAGTTCCCTGAACATCAGTGACGAAGCCACCACCGTGCCGCCTGAAGTCCGCGAGCTTGCCAAATACCCTTTCATTTATGCGGTCGAACCCGGCTTTATGCAATTGACCGATGAACACGCCGCCCAATTGCGCGAGTATTTGTTGCGCGGTGGTTTCTGGATGCTCGACGATTTCTGGGGCGAATACGAATGGCAGAACGTGCAAGAGCAATTGCACAAGGTCTTCCCCGAATACGAAATCAAAGAGTTGCCGCTCGACCATCCGCTCTTTCATTGCTACTTCGACATCAACGAAGTCGTGCAGGTGCCGAACGTTGACAACATCATTTATCGCGGCCGGACGGATGAAAAAGGCGGCATCGTGCCGCATTACGAGGGCATCGTGGATGAAAGCGGGCGCGTGCTGGTCTTCATCGCGCGTAATTGCGACAACGGCGACGCCTGGGAATGGATTGATGAACCGCGTTATCCGCTGAAGTACGGGTTGGCTGCTTATCGGTTGGGGATGAATTGCATTGTGTATGCGATGACGCATTGAACTACATCAACGTGAAGACAAGTGATGCTTGATTAGTGCCGTAACCTTCATGCTTTGGGTAGTGATCTTAAAGCAGGCATTTCGCTGCTCTGGGCGTTCAAGGGTTGCAAACATTCGCGTTGACCGTGTTGTCGGTCATTTGCAACGAACCAAAGAAAGGTTTCCTGTTCAGCGTCAGCCTCACGACCATTGACTGAAACCAAAGGTGTCACGACACGATGCCTTATGCTGGCGGGATTGCCGATAAGCTCTAATGCCTGCCGAATATCTTGGTTCATCGAAGTACGGAAGGCTTGGCGCAACGGCTCAATAGCAAGTGGCGTCGCCGTAACTGTCCGCTCGCCGGCATACATGTCAGGCCAATCCTGTTGTTGAGCGTTAGCCGCGAGCCAGCATTCGCTATAACGCGGCGCAAAGAGTCCAGCGGGACTGTAACGCGCGTGCCGATTGATGCGGAAAAAGCCTACTGGTTCGATATTGACTGCACCTAAGCCCAGCGATTTTCCCATGCCCAGCTTGTGGCGGAACTCTGGCGTCGGCTTGAGTGTGTACAACAACAGCCCAAATTCCCGTGTGCTGAGATTGTCGAAATCTACGTGAAAATAAAACTCAGTCTGTGCTTTGATGGGTGTAATCTTGGTTTTTTGCTGGTTCCGCTCGCTGTTTCGTGTTTCCCAGGCTTTGGCATTGATGTCTTGCGGACGATGGTGTAAGTAAAACTTGCGGCCTTGTGGAATATGAATTTGTGAGTTTAGTTCACCCTTCGAGATATGACGGTTATTACCAGCTTTTCTTTTGAAATATAAAGCAGGACTGGGAGGTTTTGGGCTGTCCAGAATTCGTAAAATTACAGGTGATAAAAGACAGTCATCCCCAGCATTTGTTTTACCGTGTGAAAAGTAAATGCGACTTCCCAAAGCAATCGCCGATTCCTCACTACCTGTTTTCTGATCCTCAACGAAACCAAATAGCTGTTCAGCGATTGAGATTTGCTCACTATACGAATCGAAAGGTAGAACCTCTGGGTCTATTTCAGCAAAAAACTTGAACAAAGAATCCAACTCAATTTTCCTTATTCGCCCCTGACTCCATTTTCGATAAGAATAAGCTGTATCTGCCAATACACGCATTGCTGAATTGCTAGCGGCCTCAGCGAGGCTAGAAATCAAGCCACGCAAAGAGGAAGCTGGGATTGCGGGCTTTTGATCAAGCAAGAAAGGCGAAACATCAGCCGGAGTTTGCTCACTGGCTTCTTTACGATTGGCCCCGATAAAAATCGGCGATTCAGTTGTAAGGCGACAAATGATACGGCCAGAAAAGGTTCTATCTACATATTTATCGTGACGCACCTGATTGACCTTCAAATCCTCGAAGTCCGCGACTGAAAGATCGTCTGGCCGTGCTTCATCAACGACAGGGACGAAATGGTAAGGATTGTGATAGTGCGTCATTGGTGATTCCTCTCTGTCTGAATGCGTCTGTGAAGCTCAGTTACCCATTGCTGCAAGATCGTTCGGGTTGCGTCATTGAGTGTGGTGGTTGAACTGAGCGTCGCCCATTGGGCAGGTGTTAATCCGGCTTTGAAGCTTGCTGGGCAATCGTCCCAGCTTGGCAATTTCAAGCTTTCAATTGTTAGTTTTGCTGTGCCATAACCTTTTGCCGCGCCTAAACCCAGGCGCACGTCGCCTTCCATAAAATCGCGTAAAACTAACGTCAGCAATCCAAGCGGCCAACCATTTCCGGCAATATGTCGTAAGCGCGCCAGATTAAGCGAGATTGTGCCGTGTAGTGTCGGACGATCAACCGATCTGGCATTGAATTTTTTGGCTTCAGCACCGCCCCCGGTAAAGCGGTCTATGGCGACAAATTCCTGTTGGAACAATTCGTTTTCCTGAACGGTATCTGTCGCCACAAAGTCAGAAAACCCAATCGTCGCCTTCCAACTGGTGCTGCCGAATAGCAGGCAGATTGGACAGAGCAGCTTGAGTTTATCGGTTAACTGTTCGTGAAGTTCATCCACATGACAGGCTTGGCGTTCCCCGTTGTCATTGAGATAACAAGCGCATTTTTCATTGCCGATAGTGCGCACGATCTTTTCAGCCTGCGCACGAAACGCGCCGCGCAGTGAAGTTGCTGGCAATAGCGGCTTGCCATTGGCAGTCAGCAATGGCGTATGACCAGCTTTCTTCTCCCCAATGGTTCCTGTTCGACTGGGATCGTTGACCAAAAAGTTACTCAGAAAATCAAGTCGGGCCTTCAGCGTGACCGATTCCGTAGTGTTGGCAGTTGGATAAATCTGCTTGGCCTGTGATTCGAATGCTTGCCGTTCGTGAAGCGGAATTGACTTTAATGCTGCATAACCAGTAGTTGGCGCGTCGCTGGCAATCCACGCCGCTACATCGTCTTTGGTCATTCGTTGCAGGTCGGTCAGTTCCCAGCGGAGCGTTCCATAACCGCTGCCTGTACCTGCGCCCAGCTTCAGCACCTCCACATTGAAATTGTTCAGTAGCCAGAGCAAATCAGTAATCTCGGCATCGGTAAAATCTTGTCCGCTGATGGCAATAGTAAAACTAACACCCGGAGGCACAAATTCCTCGTGAAATAGCCGCTGCTCACTGGCGGTTTTGGTCAGGCGATCCAGCGTGACAGCAGCGGTCACACCTGTCAGTCGGATTGGCTCCCAATGCGGTGGCTTATACGGAAACGCAACGGGAATTGGGTCAAGAATGCGGGCGTCATAAAACTCTGCTTTACCACCAACTGCAATTGGATTTCCGGCGGCGTCTTTTTTTTCAGGGTCTTCACTGCCAAACAATTGTTCCGAAGTTAGTAGCTGGGTCTTTTTTGCATGGGATCGCAGGACTCCTTTGAGTGAAGAACCTGGAATGTACGGACGTTCATTGCAATCTGTGCCGACAGCATTGATTTCTATCTTCCCCTGTGTTTTTTCATTCACGAAGTCCGGGCGCGCTGTTTCACTGCCATTGCCAATGTGTAAAGGGGCCTGCGTCGTGAGCCGCCCGACGATCATCCAACGATTAAGAAATGACATGGGCTTCTCCTTGCCTGGGGTAACTGGTCCAGTGGACATCAAGGTTCACGGCGATTTCTCCATAGCCGCCTTCCGGTAAAAATGGACAGGTCGTCCAATGATTGCCATAGCGTTCAACAGCCCATTCTGGCAAAGGCAAGCCGTGCGCAAGCCACTGGTCAATGCAAGTCTGCGCGTCGGATGACAGCCCCGGTGTGGCTTGCAAAACGAAGACGCTGCCTGGATCGGTAAGTAACCACGGGCTATATGGTTTTCCTGCTTGAAAGCGATGCCAGAGATACTGACCGCCTGCCAGCGACTGCTGGGCAAAGAACTGCGCCAGTTGAAGCGTATTGCCGGAAAGTTGCGCCCATGCCGCTTGATAGGCAGTGTATAGATTTGATTGGAGAATGCTGTCTTGGTCGCAAAGCAACGCCGGAGTTTGTAACGTCACAATCCAAACGCCATTGCGCGATGTATTTTGTGAGACGTGCATAGTGGCCAAGGGAGAGGTCAGTACTTCGACTGCAACGTGCGCTTTAGTTTTGCCAATCGCACCTATGCCATTCGACAACAGGTCAAGTAATTGTGCCTCGACTTTGCTTTGGTCGTGTTGAGGAACTGCGCCTAAATCAATCTGGCAGAACCAATCCGTTTTGTGAGGGACCACTTTTTCATAGGCAAAAAGCTGTTCGTCTTTAGCCTTGCGACGATTGGAATCAATTGCTGTGCGGACTCGCAATTCGCGTCCGGGTTCCACCCAGCCAAACTTTTGTTGCACATCATTATTGGTTTTCCAATCTATGGCAAACTCAGGGGCTACCAATTCATTGTTCTCATCTTGCAGGAGGAGTGGTGCTGCTGACCGCGCTACGTCATAAACCTTCTTACCAGCCTTTACGGTTGATAGCGGGGCAGTGACAGCGCGAGCAGTGTGCCCTTTTTCCACAGGAAAGGCGTGTGTAAAGCGTACCTTTTCAAAGTGACGGCAAAGCTCAGGGCGAACAGGGTCAGTATTGGTGTCAATCGTGCCCTGCATAGGTTGCCCCAACAATGCTAGCCAGGTACTTGCCAGACTTCCTTTGATGGCTGCACCGGGAAGAATGGAATCCGATTCAAACAGATTGGGATCAATCCGACGACGCGCTATGCAGAATGGCGCACTTGGTGACAGCTTGAGTGAAAGCACATCCGCGCCTGTCGCCATGGTAGTTTTGGCTACAGTCGCAGCTTTTTGAAGTGGGCTAACTTTGACATTCAACAAACGCCCAAAACCAACCGAACGTTCCGCACCGAAGCTCGTGATCCAACGCAATCCAATTTCCACCTGCTGCCTGATTTGGTCGGCGGTATTCGTATCGGCAGCGCTGAAACGAACTGCACCTGAAAACGTCACGGCTGCACCTACCTGATAAGGTGCATCTAGGACTTGATAGAACCCTTTTTTGACCGCACCGCTCTCAGCCTCAATGCTAATTCGATAACGTGTTTGGTCTTTATGCTGGCGCTGACTGGTGAAATCGCCAAAATATAAGGCCCCGCGTAATGGAGCATACGAAGAAACGTTGTGGTGATCTGAGCGATTCCCCAACAATGTTGCCGTGTCAGGCTGAAAGACCGCGCCAACAGCAGATTGCAATTCCGTCCAGGCTTGTCGTAAGCGACCCTTGATTAATGTGCCAGGGAGGTAATGCTCATTTTTACTGTTGCGGGCGAAGGGGCTGGAAACACCACTCGTTCCCACAGCAGTCGAATGTGTCAGGATTGGCCCCTGTAAAACCAAATCAATTTTTAGATCATAATCAAGCATTAGCGGTCTCCTTAGACGAGATAATCCCAAAGGGCATTGGCGTGCAGCCAGAAGCTTTGTTCACCAAAAGAATTGAACAATTGCTGCAACGCATCTTCAGGCTTGCCAGCTTTGATGGCGGCGGATTGAAGGCGTTTTAGTAGCTGTTTGCGGGTGCTTTCTCGCTGCGTGACGCTATCGGTTGGGCGTAACGCCGTCAGTAGTTCTTCTGTTAATTCGTGGAGTGGTTTGCGCGGCAACTCTTCCGCATAGTCATAGACAAAATCACCCAACGCTGCCATTGTCATTCCATCCAGAATCAATGTTTCAGGATTAAGAGAATCAGTTGTTGTGACAGGTTGCGGGCTACGCTCGCGGCGATACGCTTCTAAATCGCGTCCGACGTGATCGAATGATTCTAGTACCTCGTAAGCAAAGAGATTTTGCGCACGGCTTTTGGCTTTCGCGAGTTTCGCTAGGTTTTGTGCCAGTGCCGTGATGCGATGAATCGGGGCGTTATGATGACAGAAAACAAGCCCGCCTGAATGACGCAGCGGCTGCCCTTTGAATTGCCATTTTTCTGACTGTTGATAGAAGTATTGCAAAGCTTCCCATCCCTTCCACGCCGGGACAATCCACATCAATTCATCGCCGCCCCAAAGCAAGGTCTCAACCCGATGCTTGCCTTTGCAGGTTTGCCAGTCACTATCCGCTTCCATGCAATCTAGCAGTCCTTCTAACATCGCGCGGCGATAGGATTGCACCGTCTGATCAAACTTCAACCATTCGGCGCGGCTATTACTGACCGATCTTTTGATGAAGCCAAACTGGTTGCCGTCCAGATATATCAGCGCCATTTTGCCATTCAAATTACCTTTGGCTTTGTCCTCGGTTAGCTCATTCAATTCGTGTGTGAAGTTGCGTTGCAATGGCCTGCCGATGTGCTCTTCATAAAATTTCTGCTTGAGCTGTTGCCCAACCTGGCGACGTGTTGCTACCGATTCACTCACCCGCCAGGTTTTGTTTTCAGGCGCAGAAACATCGCGCGTTGCCGCCCGTACCAAATCAATTTCACAAACTTGGACACCCTGCGCGGAAGAAAGTGCAAGCGAAGGCGATTGCATCTGTTGCCAACGATTCTTTGCTTGTAACACTTCGATGTCGCGTGCGAAGGATTGGTCGTCGCTTTTAGGCTGAAAGCTGACTACAAATGTCGCGTGTTGTAACTTAGCGTCGTTGGCTAGCGTGGTCTGCACAGCATCGCGAACAGCCTGTGCGGTGGTTAAGTCCGTGGCTTCAAATTCATAAAGGCCAATAGATGCCCCAGTCGTTAAGACTTTTAAGTTGGTAGGCTGCACTAAGTCTGCCAGCTTTTCTACCGCATTTAAGAGTAGCAAGCCGCCTCCACGCACTGTGCTTAAATCCTGTGTGTCATACACAAAGTTGCCGAGGTTGACGGCTTCCACTCGCAGAAAATATTGACTCATTCCTGGCCCTTTCTCTTCAAGTAATCCTTAACCAAGCTTTCTGTGTTCACATTCATTTGCTCGTCATCTTTGGATTTATAACGGTTATAAATCCAATCAAAGATAAATGGCGCGCTTCGTCTATGATCGTAGATTTCATTTTGCAGATTACGCGAGGCAAGCTGTAGTTGGTCATCGGTCAGCTCGCCCTTAAGCGTTTTTCCCCAAAGCCTCTGAATCTCCGCATAAAGGCGGTCAAGTGTACGGGCGGCTTCTTGTTGTTTCTTAGTTTCGCGAATACCCCATTGGAACGCAGGTAGAAATGGAATAAAAGTTTTGAAAACAAAATCTGTTAAAGCCATTCCATACCACATTCCAAAGAGCGTTAGTCCAACAAACAGGCTCGGTAGGCCGAAGGAGACGACTGTTGCATAGCGACGTCGCAAGGTTTTATCCCATCTGATGTTGGCGCGCTGACAAAGCAACCTTGCAACAGAGAGCGGGACCTCCCCAACACTGTTGGAATACCAATTCTTGAGTTTGGCAAAATCAGAGTCAACGCCACGATGTTTTTCAGCTTTTTCGTTAACCAACTCTTGTTCTGGGCGGACTTCTAGTTTCAACTCGTTCCATTCCAAGGCGAACAAATCACAATCGAAGTTTTCCTGAACCCTAGCCGCTTGTTGAGCTAACTGCTTTTGCCGAGGTTCCAGTAGGAGCATATCGAGAAGGGCAATCAACATACTCAAAAACGCAGCTCCCTTTTCGATCCAAGGTTCAATCCAACGGCCTTTGGTAAGAATACCGAGTATTGAAAAAGCCACTGCCAAGCCAATGGTCAGAATCATTTGCCATACCAGAATTCCTTTGGCCTCAGAATATAGTTCGCGTTGTGCAGCTAATTCTTTGAGATGCTCTGGCTCATTTTGGTTTGCTGGAATTAAATTCATAGCTTGGTAGTCAGTGATGAAAAGCTTGTTAAAGAGACATCAAACTGAAAAACAGGTGGGACGTGCCATTTCAAGCCCGAAAACCACTCACTTGTTATTGAATTACGTATTGCGGTACTACGGAAGAAGTTGCTCGCGGCGTGTCCCTTCCCATCCATTTCGGTGCCAAGTGCGCTGAGCGGAGCGGAGTCTAGGCCAAATGGTTGGGGCCGTCAATGTTTAGCTGGAGTGCAAAACAATACGAATTGTCAGATTCTTGTTGGGCTACGAACGGGCATTTCTGGCCGCTGACAGATCAGAGCTACGCTGTCGGGGGGCGTAGGCTTCGCTGCTGTGAGTCGGAAGGCGGCGCGGTAGTGGGGGCGGTAATTGCGGAGCATGCGGTTGGCTCAATGATTCACACTACAAACTTATAGCCCACCCGATGCACGGTGATGATGTGGTGGGGGTCGTGTGGCGTGTCTTCAATCTTTTGCCGCAGCTTGGCGATGTGCATGTCTACGGTGCGGGTGATGGGGAAGCTGCTGTAGCCCCAGACAGCGTCGAGCAATTGGTCGCGGGTGATGACTTCACCGCGATGTTCGATGAAGTACTTGAGGATTTTGAATTCGCGCGGTGAGATGTCGAGCGGCTGGCTGGCTTTGGTGACCTCGAATTTTTTGAAGCTGACTAACACGTCGGCAAACGTGAAATCATCGTGGTTGTCAGGCTGGCGTGTGGTGCGGCGCAAGAGGGCTTCGACGCGCGCCATCAGTTCCATGAAGCTGAACGGTTTGGTGACGTAATCATCCGCGCCGATCTTTAGGCCGACGACTTTGTCAATTTCCTGGCCGCGCGCCGTCAGCATGATGATGGGCGTGGCGTTGCCGGTGCTGCGCAGTTGTTTGCAGACATCGAAGCCGCTCAGCTTGGGCAACATCACATCCAGGATGATCAAATCCAAATCGCGTTCGGTGGCGAGTTTTAGGCCAGCCGAACCGTCACGCGCGACTTGCACGTTGTAGCCTTCGTATTCAAACCCATCGCGTAGGGCGACGGCCATGGCCTGATCGTCTTCGACAATTAAAACCTTGCTGTTCATATTTCTTAACCACGAACAAGACCGGGACAGTACCGCGCGCGTGAGCAAGCGCGCGGTCATCTGCCGGGCATTGGGATTAGTTACCAAGCGCCGCTTGCTCACGCGCGCGGTACTGTTCAATCATATTTCAGACTGAGAAATCGAGGTTGCCGCCCCCAGCAAACTGCCGGTGTTGGCTTGCTCGCGCGGTTGCGCGTGTTCGTCCACCGGCAAATGAATCGTAAAAGTGCTGCCTTTGCCGAGTTCACTTTCGACCGTAACTTTGCCCTGATGCGCCTCGACGATGTGCTGGACGATGGACAATCCCAGCCCGCTGCCTTTGACGTCGTGCACCAGGCCGGTGCTGACGCGATAGAACTTTTCAAAGACTTTGGCGCGCTCATCCGCCGCAATGCCGATGCCGTAATCGGTGACGCTGATAGTGACGAAGGAATCCTGTTGTCCCAGCTTGACGTTAATGGTGCGTGACTCGCCGGAGTATTTGACCGCGTTGTCCAACAGATTGATGAACGCTTGTGCAATGGCGTCCGAATCCATTACGGCCAAGGGGAAATGCGTTTGCGGCGTGTCAAACGTGATGGCGAAACCGCTTTGTTCCAGCCGCACGGTGAAGGTCTTGAGCGTTTCGGCCACGACGGCCTCAAGATCGGCCGGTTCGAAGTGATAGGTCTTTTGGCCGGATTCGATTTTGGAAAAATCGAGAATGTTGTTGATGAGTTGGGTCAAGCGGCGGCTCTCGGTTTCGATGTACTCGCCATACTCACGAATCTTCTCGCCATCGCGCACGCGCCCCATTTTCAAAAATTCGCCGAAGACGCGAATCGAAGCCAGCGGCGTGCGTAATTCGTGCGAAACGTTCGAGACGAAATCCGCCTTCATTTGCGATAACCGCATGGCGCGCGCGGCGGTGCGCAACGTCAGCACAATGCCGCCAATCAGCACCAGCGCGGTGAGCAACGACGAAGCCAGATTGGTCAAAAAGTAGCGACGGCTCCATTGCTCCTCGGTCATATCTTTCATGCGCATGCCGACGTTCCAATCGCTAAAGACGAAGGGCAGTTGGTAGGCGACCTCATAGGCCATGCCTTCATACGGCTGGCTGGCATAAAAGACATTCTTTTTCTCGTTCAGCGTGAGCACGACCTCGCGATATTCTTCCGGGAAGGCGCCCGGCAGGGCTTCGTTTAAGGCCGGCAACAGAAAGTCATTCTGAAAAACCTGTTGATCGAGGAACATGCCCACGACGCCGACCACGCGCGACTTTTCATCGGCAATCGGTTTCACCAGCAAGCGGTTTTGCGGGTCGCGTTCATCCACCGAAAGCCGCAACGAGGGCGCTTTGGTGTTGGTCATCGCCATCGCCGTCCAATTCGCCGCCGCCGCGTGGGCCGCGCCCAGTTCGCCGGACGAAATGTCTTTGCGGATGGAGCAGGAGCGTGGATCGTAAAAATCAATGAAGGTAAAGGTCGGGTCTGACGGCCCCGCGACCATGCCGATGAACAGCAAGCGCGCGCCTTTGAAAGGGTGCTGGCGGAAGTGGGCTTCAATCTGCGGGTAATCCAAATACTGGCGCGGGTTCATGATGCGCGGAAAGGCGCTGGGCCGTTTGTGCACTTCTTTGGGATCGGGGTAACGATAAAGAAATGCCGTCGCGGGCATGCTCAGCACGTATTCGGCTTTCTCTTTATAAATGCCGTTGACCTTGCTAACGGCTTCGGCCAGCACGCGGCGCATGTAAACCGTGCGCGCGGTGGGCAAAGTTTTCTGTAAGACAGACAAGGCGCGGTATTGCAGCGCCAGATTGATCAGCAAGGGCACGGCCACCACGACCAGACCAAGCCAGAGCCTATTCTGGCGGATGAAGTGTTTCAGTTTCGGCAGGAATTCCATAGGCGCTCCGGCAGTTCATGGTTGCCAACACGGGGCAGTATACCGCGAATGCGAATGCCCGGTTCGGCCAGCCTTGATCCTTTTACATCTCGTTGACAACATTTACCGCTTTTTACTGCGTCTTGAAGACATTTACCTGGCGTTGTAAGAGACTGCCATTGTCAAAGAACAAGCAGTTCTCGCCCAAGCGGTTGCTTATGCGCGCAAGTCCAGGATTTGAGTGCTTGTCATTACCCAGATATTTGCACGAATCGCGCGAGCCGGATTTTAGCCCGCGGAAGCGGGCGGCAGCGTAAAGCCCAGGGTGGAGCGCGCAAGCGCGGAACCCTGGGAACATTGGCGATTACGCGCGTAGCCCGCGAATGCGGGCGGCAGATGATGTTCAGTTACGCCAAGGTCTGCCGCCCACTCCGTGGGCTCTTGGCTTCAACCGATGCCGTCCCAGGGTTCCGCGCTTGCGCGCTCCACCCTGGGCTTTACGCTGCCGCCCGCTTCCGCGGGCTGTGTTTGTGCAAAGATTTGGGTAATGACAAGAATTTGAGTGCGGGTGAAGGGAAGTAATTATGACTGCGGAAATGGCCGTACAGAAAATGGTTTCACCCCTGCCGCGTGCGCCCTTATCGCTGGTAACCCAGCCGCGCGTGGTTGAGTTGGACAATTACGAATGCTTCACCGGCATCAGCCAGAATGTGATGGACTTGAAGCAGTTCATCAGCGTCCAGGCTTCGCAACAGCAACCGGTGTTGTTAATCGGCGAACGCGGTTTGCGCCAGGAACAGATTGCGCGCGCGCTGCACAACGCCAGCGCCAATTGGTCGAAGCCCTTTTTCGCCGTCAATGCGCACGGCTTGAGCGGCGATGCCTTGCACGAATTGCTGTTCAACGCCAACGGGCACCCAAACAGGCAGGCCGGCATGCTCGAAACCGTCAAGCAAGGGACGGTCTTTATCAACGAATTGACCAGTTTGACGCCGTTGCTGCAACAGCGTTTTGCGGTTTATCTGGAAGAGCAACGTTGGCGCAAACACGCCAGCCTGATCGAGCAACGCTTGATCTTCGCTTCGGAATGCAATCCCGAAGAACGCACGGCGGACAATCGCATTGCTTATGGCCTGGTCGAATTGCTGCGCTCCTACAGCTTCGCGCTCAAACCGCTGCGCCAGCGTAGCGAAGACGTGCCCTATCTGGCCCGGCATCTGGCGGGGCGTATCGCCAAAAAGCTGGGCAAAGGGCCGGCTGAGATTTCGCCAGCGGCTTTGCGCGTGTTGATGGAATACGAATGGAAGCACAACATTGACGAGCTTGAGGCGGTGCTCGAAAGCGCGCTTTCCAATCTCCCGCCCCAGCAAGTCGCAGAAGAGTTTTTGCCCTCGCATATCCGCTTCGCCAAATTGCGCAGCATCCCGCCCGACGGGATCGAATTGCCCAGTCTGGTGGATGATTTCGAGCGTTCGCTGATCGTCACGGCGTTGCAACAAAGCGGCAACAGCCAGACCAAGGCGTCAAAGCTGCTCGGCTTGCGCGTGCAAACGCTGAACATGAAATTGAAACGCTTCGCCGAGCAAGGGAGGCCGCTGCTTTAACCCAACAAGTTTCCCCCACAACCCAACCGCCGCCCGCGCCGACGGCGCCGCAAAGTAACAGCAGGAGATCACGGTCAGGCAAGCTGGTTTTGTTTGCCATTTGCGGCGTCGTCGGGGTGGGCGGCGGTTTTGTTTTGAGCGTCGGCGATGAGAAAGCTGGCGCAGGCCGCAAAGTAGGTGTCATCGAAACAGGTGTAATCGCACAGCAACTCTTCGCCCTCCTGAATATCGCGGGCGGCGACATCCCGGCGCGGCGTCGCGCTGATGTTCGGCGCGTCCGCACTGTGGTTGATGAAACGCAGGTCATCGAAGCAGAGCACGTAGCGGCCCAGCTCTTTGTCGAAATACGCATACTTCCGAAATTGCGCGCGCGCCGGGGGCGACATGCGGGCGATGTCCGCTTCGTCGTAGGCGGTATCGAAAGCCGGGTCGTATTCCCACGTGACGGTGCCTTGCGGAATGAACTCCGCCGCAAAGATGCCGATGCCGTGCACGCGGCTCGGGCCAATTCTGGTTTTGACTAACAGCATAAAGTTTCAACCTCCGGTACGCAGCAACAGCCAGCCAATGCCGCACAAGACCAACACGGCTACCAATCGGTCAATGCTCGACCATTGCGCGGCCCTGCCGTTGATGACGGCCACCCCGATGAGCGTGACCGAGAACCAAAACAGGCTCTGCAACTCCGGCGAGACGACGCTGAATTGTTGGAGAAAGCGCAACGAGTAAAGATAGAGCGCCATCCCAACCAGAAAGTAGAGCAGCGACCGCAGCGCCGCCGCTTTGACCAAGGCACCGCCCTGCCACATCCGCGCGGCATAAACGAAGCCCTGCGCGTCGCACACGCCCGAAAGCAGCGTCAGGGCGATGAGCCAAAATAAGGGAAATAGGTTTTGCATTTCAGATGGACACCCCTGGGTACGCAGCGTGGCTTTGCACAAAGCGCCCCGAAAACAGTCCCCGATTTGTGCAACTCGGATTTTTGCACAAATCGGGGACTCATATCGCCTTGCAAAATAAGGCAATGTAACTAACCGATTTGTGCAAACCTTGAACGACTTATGCA
>JACPYM010000114.1 GCA_016196035.1 Acidobacteriota bacterium
GAGTTTAGCCCGGCGTTTTAACGCCGGGAAAGCTTGGTAGCAGTTCCGCGTCGCGTCAGCGACGCCTGAATTTAGGCGTCGCTGACGCGACGCGGAACTGCTACCAAGCTTTCCCGTGGTTTGAAAACCACGGCTAAACTCAACTGTCGCTACGCGACAAAAACTGATGAGCCTGACATTTTTACCATTGCCCATTATTTCAGCCCCCGCGCTTCGCCACGCGCAACCCAACTGTAGGCCGCGCGCGAATTTTTCCAGAAGTATTTCTCGGCTGCCGCTGGCCCCTGCGCGCCGAAATAGTCCGCCACGATTTTGTGCAGCGTGGCATAGGGCGCGACGCGATTGCTGACCGGCCAGTTGCTGCCAAAGATCACACGATCCGCGCCGAACAATTCGCACAACACATCCAACGCCGGACGGTAAGCAGCGGCGTCTTCAACCACTCTGTTCTCAACGCGACGCACGACGTTGGAGACTTTGGCGAAGACTTGCGGCAGCGCGGCCACTTCGATCAACGCCTGGCGCATCGCCGCCGGAGCATTGTCCCGCGCCGCAAACGGCAAATGGTCAATCACCACGCGCAGCTTTGGCGCAAGCTTCGTAACGCGCACAACATTCGGCAACAAGCCTGCGCCGCCGACTACATCCAGCGTCAACGCGCGTTCGCCCAATCGTTGCAAATCGCTTTCAAACGCCTTTTGCCCCAGGCCTTCGGCCAAAGGCTTTTCGCCGATGCGCAAGCCGCGCCAAAGCGGATTCGCCGCGAACCGTTGCAACTGCGCGGCAAATCCCGGCTCCCCCAATTTCAAATTACCGATGAAGCCGACGATGAACGGATTGTCTTTGGCCAACTCCAGAATCCATTGATTGTCTTCGACCCAGGGGCTGGCTTCGACGATGACGGTGCCGACGACGTGTTGAGGCGCGGTCAGCGTTTGAAACTCGCACGGGTAATGCGGTTTATACAGGATGGGTTCGCTCGGCGGCGGCCACGGCACGCCTGCTTTGCGGGTGGGATCGTAAAAATGCGTGTGCGTGTCAATTGCGGGTGGGGCCGGTGGCAACGCAGTTCGCGCAACACTCTGTTGCGCGAACGCGCCCAGCGCCGCATTTGTCAGCGCGGCGGTTTGCAAAAATTCTCGGCGAGATTGGGTCATGAACCGCTCCGAAAAATTTCCCACGAAGACACATCAAGCGCCCTGAAGAAACACCAACCATCCTTCGTGTTTTCTTCGTGTGGCTTCGTGGAGAAAGAATTACGGCAAAGCAAAAACAAAAATGGCCGATTGCCCGGCGATGGTGACGTACTGCTTACCCTGCACCGCATACGCCATCGGCGAGGCGACGATGCGCGCGCCGGTGTAGTAATGCCACAGGTATTTGCCCGTGCGGCTGTCGAGCGCAATCAAATTGCCATCGTTGGATGACGCGAACGCCACGCCGCCCGCCGTCGCCAGCACGCCGGTCGAAGACGCGCCCGTTTGCAGCGGGAAGCTCCATTTCACCGCGCCGGTCAACGCCTCGAGCGCGCGCACCGCACCGGGCGCGCCGTTGGCGTCCACTTCCACGCCGCCGCCGGTGAACCCCTGGCCGGGCACAGGCTCCTTGGTCACGCTGGTGTATGTCGCACAGGCTTCGCGCACGGAAACCAGCAAGAATCCGGTCGCCGGATCGTAAGACGGCGAACCCCAGTTCGCCGCGCCCGCCGCGTCCGGGCAAACGTGATTGCCTGCCGGCGTAGGCGTCGTGTTCGGCAACACAATCGGACGGCCTTTGGCGTCCAACCCTTTCGCCCAGGTTTGTTTGGCGAAGGCTTGCCCCGTCAGGAACTCACCGGTCTCGCGATCCAGCACATAATAAAATGCATTGCGCTGCGCGGTGACCAACAGCTTGCGCTGGCGGCCTTTGATGACGCCGTCAATCAGCACCGGCGTTTCGTTCGCATCCCAATCGTGCACATCGTGCGGCGTGAATTGGAACCACCATTTCATGCGCCCGGTTTCAGCGTCGAGCGCGACGACCGAACACGAATACAAGTTGTCGCCGCCCCGCACTGAGCCGTCGTAATCCGGCCCCGGATTGCCCGTCGTCCAAAAGATCGTCTTGGTCTCGCTGTCATACGTGCCCGTCATCCACGTCGGCGCACCGCCCGTGTCGGCAGCGCTTTCCGGCACCCATGTCCTGCGGTTCGGATCGCCCGCTTGCGGCGTCGTATATGTCCGCCACAGCTTCTTGCCGGTCGCCGCGTCAAAGGCGTCAACAAACCCGGTCAGCGCGCATTCGCCCGCCGTCACGCCGACAATGATCTTGCCGTCAATTGCCAGCGGCGCGTGCGTGTTGGAAATGCCTTTGCGGTAATCGTCCTGCTCGACATCCCAAATGATATTGCCGCTTTTGGCGTCGAGCGCGATCAAATGCATATCCAGCGTCGCCAGAAAGAGCCGGTCACCCAGCACCGCCAGGCCGCGATTGGTCATCACCGTGCAATGGCTGGCGACTGCGGGCAAGCGCCGCGTGTATTTCCAAATCACTTGGCCGGTGCGCGCGTCCAGCGCCGTCACGTTGCTCAAAGGGCCGGTCACGAACATCATTCCATCCACAACAAGCGGCGTCGTCTCGACCGTCGTACCGCCCAGTTGCGCCGTCCACGCAGCTTTGAGCGCGTTCACATTGAGCGGCGTCACCTGTTTCAAACCCGCATAATGCGTGCCGCGCATATCGCCCCAATACGACAGCCAGTTTTGCGGTTCGGCGTTGGCGTTGTTCAGTCGGGCAAAAGTCACGTTGAAATCCGCCGCCGGTTTCCAATTCGCGTCTGGCGCGTATACCTGTGGCGCATTAACCAGAAAGGCCAACACGTCAGCGCGGTCTTTGGCGCTCAAGGCCGGATGCGTTTGTTCGGAAGTCTTGACGCTGATGTCGCGTTTGTTTAGGAAATGCCATTTGCCGCGTTCATCCAACAGATGCAACGTGAACGTGTCTTCGTTTTTCTTGAACCCGCGCACCATCACGCCCGCAGCCAGGCGCGCCTCGATCTGTTTGATCGGCGCTTGCATTCGGTTGGTGAGTTCCGGCAGGCGCTGGCGGCTGCGAATGTCAGTCAGATCAGCGGCCAAGATATTGCCGCGTCCGCCAAACATGTGACACGCGCTGCATTGGGCCGCGCCGAAAAAGAGCTGCCGTCCGGCTTCGAAATCACCAGTGACAACCTCGGTGCCGACTTTGCCGGAAAGCGAACGCAGGAAGACGATGATCTGTTTCGCGTCAGCTTCGGACAAGGCAATGGCGGGCATCTGGGTACCGGGAATGCCTTTGACAATGTTACGCAGCAGGTCTGACTCCGTGCCGCCGTGCTTCCATTGCCCGGTGGTCAAGTCGGGCGCGCGTCCGCCTTTGCCCGTCTCGCCGTGGCAGGCCGAGCAGTTTTGGGCGAACAGTTTTGCGCCTTCGTTGACGTTGTTGTCAGGATGCTGGGGGCGGGCGAAGCTGCTGGCGCACACTGCCAGCAATAAAATTGAAAGTGTCCGTCGTTTCATAAGGTTTTGCGGTAAACGCGCCGTTGTGGAGGTGAAGTGAAGCGCGATTGTAAGCACAGCCATTCGGCTTTACCAGCTTACACACGGCCTCATTTCTAGGGTTGGCTGGGTAAAAAAACCGGCGCACCTTTGATCAAAGCGGCGGCTGCTTTGGCCTGCTCGAAGTATTTGCTCGAAGCATTCGCCGTCGTCAATAACTTCCCGCGCAAAGTCTTTGCGGAAGAGGAAGACGCCACCCTCCCCGACGAAACCAAAGTCAAAGTCACCACCAAACGGCTCGTCAACGGCAAATGGCAAACCAAAATCATGTACAAGAAAAGGGGGGATTAGAGCTGATATGGTGTTATTGATCCCATTGCTCAGGTAAAGGCTGTGGGCCGGGGCGAATGCCGATGAGGTCAGGGTCTTCGTCGCCGCTCATCGTCGTGGCGGTCGCTTTACGCTCTTTCGTTTCAAGCCGCCGTGTCTCTTTGTCCTTCTGCTTCTGCAAACGGTCTTTCTCCTTCTCTCGCTTTTGAAAAGTCGGTCGCGATTTTTTCGCCATTTTGGTTATTTCCTTATGTAGTTAATTTTGATTTCAATGTAGCGGTTCGGCGTCCGGTCGAATTCAGCGCCAGCCAAATCTAACAGCCAAACCTAACAGCCAACTCTATTTCTCGTCTGCGCGCGCCGCACCGCTCACGTGATCGGCCAAGTCCTCTGCGGTTGATTCATCATTCTCGTCCTCATAGTCATAGCCGTCATCGTCAAAATCGTCATAGTCATCGTCGTCCTCCCCGCCGGTGAACTGACTGCTGACAACTTCACGCATGGGCCCTTTGGAGCCGCGCTCAGATTTGGGCGCGCCTTTCCCTTTATTGCGGCGCGGCGGCGCGGCATCTGGCCCGAAATTGCGGTTTGGTTTGTCGCCGGACGGCGGTGAAGGCGCAACCCCTGGTTCGCCAGTCGAATAGGAACGAGAGAGTGGCGCGCGCGCGGGCGCATTCATTGAGCGGCCCTCCTCGCGCGGACGGGCTTCACTAACGGCCAGCGGCCTGCCGTTGAATGACTGGTTATTGAAACGGCGGACGGCCTCTTCGGCCTGCGCGCGCTCACCAAATTCGACAAAGGCGAAGTTGCGTGACCGGCCGGTCTCCCTGTCTTTCGGGATCGTCAAATAAGTAACCGGGGCGACGGCGGCGAAGTGGTCTTTCAACTCCGCTTCAGTCGTATCATAGGGAAGATTCCCAACAAACAAACGAATAGGCATATTTCTTTTCAAATCTCCTGAGACTGTAACCTTGCGTGCGGATGAATTACCCGCCGCTCCTTTCAACCCAATCCGCCAGCGTGGCGCAAAAGCACGCAATGCTGGATGCGAAATCTGTATAACGCATCTGCTGCGGCGATGGGCGACAAACAGCTCATATCATTTTAGCAACACAGTTAACCGTACTCAGCTTCGCTGCCCTTCATCACATCCCGCCGCCGCCGTTGCTACTGTACGCTATCGCGTTCGGATTACATAACCATGCGGGAACTGATCGAATGGACGCGCCAGGCCATTGACGACCAACGGCTTCATCCGCTGCTCATCATTGCCGTCTTCGTCGTGCGCCTGCTGGCGATTCATCCTTTCCAGGACGGCAACGGCAGACTCTCGCGCATCGTGACGACGCTGTTGCTGTTGCGCGCGGGCTACGCCTATGTGCCTTATGCCCCGCTCGAAAACGTGATCGAAGAAAACAAAGAACTCTATTACGCCGCGCTGCGCAAAACCCAAAGCACGCTGGCGCAAGCCAAACCCAACTGGGAAGCGTGGCTCCTGTTCTTTTGCGCTGCCTGAAAAAACAAAAAGACAACCTCGCCGCCAAGCTGCAACGCGAACGCCTGCTGGCCGAAGCTCTGCCGCCGCTCTCCGTCACCATTCTGAAGCTGCTCGTGCGAACACGAACGGCCGACGATTGCGGAGTTAGAACGCTTGACGGAAGCGAATCGGAATACGTTGAAAGTGCGGTTGCGGGAGTTGACGCAGGCAGGGCGGGTTGTGAAGCCCGGGCAGGCGCGGGCGACGTGGTACTCGCTTAAAACTTCGTAGACCTGGCAAACTTGCCGTGACGAAACGGATTCTTTTGACTATCATTTCGCCTTCACCATTGTTTGCCATCACATTCCAGTTGGAGAAGCGTAAAGATTCAGCGGCTTATGAGAAGACCCATATCGGCGATTGACTTGTTTTGTGGAGCCGGAGGCTTAACACACGGGCTCAGGCTCGAAGGCATAGATGTGCGCGTGGGAATAGACCTAGACCCTGCCTGCGAATATCCCTTCAAGCATAACAACACTGGCGTCGCCTTTTTGCCGAAAGATGTCACGAAAATTACGGCTGACCAACTCCGCACTTACATTCCAGAGAATGGGGTGACCTTGCTCGCTGGGTGCGCTCCGTGTCAGCCGTTTTCAACTTATTCGCAAGGCCATCGTGACGAGGCCGACAACCGTTGGACATTGTTGCGTGAGTTCGCACGTCTTGCCGAAGAGTTGTGCCCAGACGTAGTGACAATGGAAAACGTCCCGAAGCTGGAAGAACACGAAGTATTCGCTGATTTTGTCAGTAGGTTGAAATCGCTAGGTTATCACGTCACTCATTCAGTCGTTGATTGTCGGTATTATGGCGTCCCGCAACACAGGAAACGATTGGTTTTGTTTGCGTCTCGGTATGGCGAAATCAAGCTTCAGCCACCAACGCATAGCGAAAATGAGTTTGTTACAGTTAGGCAGACTATTGAGAAACTCGAAAAAATTGTCTCCGGCGAAACGTCAACGGGTGACTCGCTTCACCGAGCCAGTTTACTGACGGAAAAGAACCTCCAACGAATACGGGCTTCTAAGCCAGGAGGCACTTGGCGGGATTGGGAGCGAAAATTACGCACGAAGTGTCATCGCAAAAAGAGTGGCAAGACGTATCCGAGCGTGTATGGAAGAATGACTTGGGATGAACCCGCTCCCACAATGACGACTCAGTGTTATGGCTTTGGGAATGGGCGGTTTGGACACCCGGAGCAGGATCGTGCTATCTCGCTACGAGAAGCGGCGTTGATCCAGACTTTTCCCGCTCATTATGCTTTTGCTCCTTCAGGACAAAAGGTAAGTTTCAAAAAGACAGGGAGACTCATTGGCAATGCTGTTCCTGTCGAACTTGCCCGAGTTATTGCCAATAGCATTTTGAATCACATTGATATGCAAGGCAGTTGAATGACTGCCTTGCCAACCGAAGGACTACTGTATGGCTCAGCGAAACAAAGAACCGCGAGTGGTGAGCGAGCAAGAAAAGCTGGCAGCGGAAGAGCAAATTAGAGAGGAGCGAAAAGTCGTTGACTACGATACCAAGGAATATACTGTCGAGTTAATTGTCAGCAAATATCGTAATGGAAAGGATGAGGATGAAAATGAACTTTTTATCCCTGAATACCAGCGTGAATTCGTTTGGGACGAAAAGCGGCAAAGCAAATTTATCGAATCGGTGATGTTAGACCTCCCGATTCCGTACATCTTTACGGCAGCTTTACATAAAGAAATTTCAGAGGATGAAGGGCGAATAGAAATCGTGGATGGGTCTCAGCGTATCCGAACACTCGACGCATTTCTAAATGACGAATTGGAACTCAAAGGGCTTGAAAAGTTGACAAGACTGAATGGGTTCAAGTTCAAAGACTTCGATATTTCTCGACAAAGAAAATTCAAGCGTCGCCCAATCAGAGTGATCGAGCTTTCTGAGAAGGCTGATGATCAAATCAGACGGGATATTTTCGAGCGCATCAATACGGGTAGTGACGAGCTTTCCCCGATGGAGAAGCGCAAAGGGATTTTTGAAGGGCCGTTCTACGATTTCATTGCTGAATGTGCGGCCAATCCGCTCTTCGACAACTTGACTCCTATCTCAGCGGTCAGACGAAAACGAGAAGAGGCGGCAGAAATGGTGCTTCGTTATTTTGCCTATGCCGACCGGTATGAAAAATTTCAGAAAAGCGTAACGGATTTCTTGAATGACTTCATTAAAGAAAAACGCAGTTCATTTGATAAAGTGAGGATGCAGGAAGAGTTCCTTTCCATGCTCGCTTTTGTCGAGAAGTATTTCCCGTTTGGCTTTAGGAAAACCGATAAAAATCAATCTGTCCCTAGAGTGAGGTTCGAGGCCATTTCAGTAGGGGTTACATTGGCGCTGCGAGAACGCTCTGGATTAGTACCGCAAGATGTAAGTGGCTGGCTTGAGTCGGATGAGTTCAAGTTCCACACGGTATCCGATGCGAGCAATTCCAGGCCAAAGGTCATCGCTAGAATCGAATTCGTAAAAAACAAATTATTGAGGCTTTGAGATGCAGGTTGTGCAGGCTGACTTCGATGCCAGAGCAAAGGAAGTTGACGAGTATTTCGATTTCGTCAAAGCCATTCTTTCTGCTGATTCAGAATTGGCTTACACAGATAACTTTGGTGTCGTCTGTGCGTACAAGGTTTCCTCCGATTTGCAAAAGACGCTAAAGGCAACCGGGTTTCTCTTGGTTTACAACCTTGTCGAGTCGACTATGAAAAATGCGTTGGAAGCGATAATCCTCCATCTTTTAGCGCATAGAGTCGGCTTCGATGATTTGAGCAGCAAAGTGAAAGTCGTTGTTCTGAAGAATGCGAAGGCGTGCAGCCCGGAGAAGCTAGAACCGCACCTCAGCCAAATAGGATTGGATATCATCGAACATACCTTCAGAAAAGAAGAGCTTTTCAGCGGGAATCTGGATGCCAGGGAAATTCGTGAAACTATGCAAACCTACGGCATTATTCGCAAGCATGGAGTGAATGGAGATTGCTTATTGACGATAAAGGCGCAGCGGAACGCGCTTGCGCACGGAACAGTTTCATTTACCGAATGTGGCAGGGATTACGATATTGTCGAATTGACGAAGTACAAAGATGACGCCAAAGCATACTTACAAGCCACGCTGAATGATATTGAGCATTTCCTGGCGAATGACGATTTCAGGAAATGATCGCGAAGGCCAACAATCATTATGACTGATACGGTTGACGCGAAAGTCCGAAGCTGGATTATGTCGAATGTCCCTCAGCGGCATACCAGCCCAGAGCGTCTCGTCAGATCATTTCTACATCAGCTTGGCTATCGGTTTCGTCTTCATCGTCGTGACCTTCCAGGTAGCCCCGACATTGTGCTTCCCAAACACCGCATTGCGGTCTTCGTTCACGGATGCTTTTGGCATCAGCATCGTGGCTGCCGAAAGTCCCGTAGACCAACGAGCAATACGGATTACTGGAACCCAAAACTGGATGCGAATGTTGTACGAGACAAAAGAAAAATTCGTGAATTGAAAACTCTCGGCTGGCAAGTCGTTGTTGTTTGGGAGTGCGAAACGCAAAACCTCAAAACGCTATCTCGTAAATTCGCTATCCTGCCATTGTCAAAGTTCAATTCTTAACGCAGCTAAAGCGAGTACTCAATCATCGCTAAAACCGCTGCTGACTCCCCGGCAATAGCGCGTCGTGCGTTCCCAACGTCAGCCACGCCAGCGCAAAAATCAGCAACGGTGCCAACGCCCACGCCAACCAGAAAAAACGCCCGCGCGTCCACACTGCGTCTTCAGCATTACGCGGTTCGCCTTCCAGCACATCCGCAGGCGCGGGCAGCGCAATCGTCAGCCAGGTGCAGGCCAGCGCCGTCAGCCAGAAACTGACGTGTACCAGCAAGACGGCGCGCTCTTTCATCGTCGGGAAGGCTTGCGTGAAATCTACGGCAAGGAAAAACCAGAGCAGCGACAGATACAACGCTTGCACGCGCGGGAAGGGAGCGGCGGGAATGAGGGGCAAGGCTCCGGCGCGATAGCGGCGCAGCGCGGCGATGACCAGCAGCGTCAACAACACGGCGATCAGTGCGAACCAGCGCGCGGGCGTGAGGCCGAAGAGCGGGTCGCCGAGGTGTCCATCGGCGACCCAACGCGAGACGTTGCGGGGGAAGTTTTCCCAGGGGATCACCACCAGCAAAAACAACAGTGCAGCGTCGTGCGAGCAGCCTTTGGTGGCGTCCTCTTCAGGCGGAGCCAGGTTGAGCGAGGCGAGGCGCGCGAGGCCGAGGGCGACGCCCGCGCCCATCAGCAGGCCGAAAAGCTGCTCCATCCATTTCCAGTAACCCAGCCCTTGCAAGGCCGGGAAGCGTCCGATGAGGCCCCAGTTGGCGCGGCCCAGCATCTGCACGAAAGCGCCGATGGCAAAACCCGCGCCGCCCGCCAGTGCGCCATACGCGACGAGCGAAAGGGCTGCGCGCTGATGAGTGCGCCAGAGATAAAGGCAGAGCGCGGCGCAAAGGCCCACGCAACCGGCCCAGTTGTCGCTGCGTGGCGGCGTCATGCGCAAGTGGAGCGTGACGGTCAGCAGGCCGAAGCCGATCAACCAGCCGGCGGCCAATGTGATGATGAAACGGCAAGCGGCGCGTGCTTTTGGTATGAGTGCGGCGCATATAGCAGCGATCAGCAAGGCCGAACTCGCGGCAACCCAGTCGGTGTCGTAAGGGTTCCAGCGCGCTTCGAGCCACGCGGTCGCGCCGCTGAAATCGAGCAGCTTCCAGACGGCATAGACGGCGAGCAGCGGCGCTACGATAGCGTCGAGTTCCGTGCGGCGCAGCGTCAAACTCAAGCCCAAAATCCCTGCGCCGACCGCGCCCCACAGCGCGCCGATGACGAACAGGTTGGCGTAGCCATACAGCACATTCGCCCACGCAGAATCAGCCGTGTAGCCAATCACGATGCCGTAACTCATCTGTCCGCCGAACGCCCAGCCGATGGCACATGCCGCGGCGATAGTCAGAGCGCGACTGAGCCAATCGGCGCGCCCGGCGGCCAGACACAGCGCCAGCCCCAGCAACGCGCCGGGCATCATGGCGCCCGCTTCGTGACCGTAATCGCCGCGCAGGCCCCAGCCGACCGACATCGAAAGCGCGGCCAGCACGGCAAGACGAAGGGTTGAAATTGTGTGTGGCATAGGGGCGCAAGATAAAGCAATCCGCCGCGCTGCGATAGAGCGTCGCGGGCAATGGAGTTCAGGCTTCAGCCTGTGTTCGTGATCTCCAAAACGGGCTGAAGCCTGAACCCCATGCTCTTTTGCGTAAGTCCTAATTCGAAGCAGTGTTCAGACCGCAGAAAATTTTCGTTGCTGTAAATTTTTCGGTGACAATGTAGGGGCAGACCTGGGTGTTGCCCCGGTGGCAGCAGATGGCATCAAAGGCCGCAAAAGCGACCGGGGCAGACACCCAGGTCTGCCCCTACATTGTCATCACCGGATTTTTTTACAGGAAGAAATTTTCTGCGGCGCAAATCCTGGCGGTTTTTCGCACCGTCGAACAGGTCAGCCGTCTGACCGACCACCTGATTGCTGGCAACGCCGCCGCTACGCTGCCACAAACGGCGCGGGCATTGTTGCTGGAATTGGCGCGCCTTGAAGCCGCCTTGACCGCGCTCGAAGAGAATTGAAATAACTGGCGACAGTAGCGCAAGTGTGCCGGGGTTGCGGCGGTCTCTTGAATCATTGCTTGCCGGGAACAACGCAACCTCGGCAGGGTCGCGCTACCTTTTCACAGGAGGCTCTATGAAACACCGGCATGAAAAATACGAAGCTTTATGAAAGTGTGGCGCTACAATTCAGCGCGGAGTTTTTCAACCTGACGAACACCGCGCGCTTTGCGCCGCCGAATACGACGTTCGGCAGCGCGGCCTTTGGACAGGTCAGAGCGCAATCGAATCAACCGCGCGTCGTGCAATTCGCACTGAAGTTAATTTATTGAGGCAATGCGGAGAGTACGGAACAGACGGAAATAACGGAACACACGGAATTGGCTCAACGCTCTTATCGTTTTCCGTCTCTTCCGTTATTTCCGTCTGTTCCGTATTCTCTCTTCCTGCTTTGCTTTTGAGACCACTATGAAAACGATCACTCGTCATCTCATTGCCTTACTCTTCCTTACTTCGCTCGCCTACGCACAGGCCAGTCAACGTCCGCAAAATTTCGTAATCATCCTTTGCGATGATCTGGGCTACGGCGATGTGGGCAGCTTTGGCAACCCGACGATTCGCACACCGCAGCTCGACCGCATGGCGGCGGAAGGCCAACGCTGGACGAGCTTTTATGTGGCGGATTCGGTTTGCACGCCGAGCCGCGCTGGGTTGCTGACGGGACGCTTGCCGATTCGTACCGGCATGTTTTCCGACACGCGCCGGGTGTTGTTTCCTGATTCGGCGGGAGGCTTGCCCGCCAGCGAAATCACGATTGCCGAATTGCTCAAACCGCGCGGCTATGCAACCGCAGCCATCGGCAAATGGCATCTCGGCTGGCAGCCGGAATACCTGCCCACGAAGCAGGGTTTCGATTCGTATTTCGGCATTCCGTACTCGAACGACATGGACGCCACGTTCAAATTCAGCACGCGCGATGAATACATCCGCTTCATGAAAAATCCGCAGCGCGAATACTGGAACGTGCCGCTGCAACGCAACGCAACGATTCTGGAACGCCCGGCGGATCAAACGACGATCACGAGACGCTACACCGACGAAGCGCTCAAATTCATCAACGCGAACAAGCACAAACCCTTCTTCCTATACCTCGCGCATTCGATGCCGCACATGCCGCTGTTCCGCTCAAAAGACTTCGAGCACAAGAGCGCACGCGGCTTGTACGGCGATGTGATCGAAGAGTTGGACGCCAACGTCGGGCGTGTGCTGGACACGTTGCGGCAATTGAAACTCGACCGTAACACGCTGGTCGTTTTCACCAGCGACAACGGGCCGTGGGCCTTGTTTGATGAGCAAGGCGGTTCCGCCGGATTGTTGCGCGGCGCAAAAGGCGGCACGTATGAGGGCGGGATGCGCGAACCGACAATCTTCTGGCAACCCGGCACGATCAAACCCGGTGTCGTAACGGATATCGGCTCGACCCTGGATTTGCTGCCGACGTTTTGCAATTTGGCCGGAGCACAAGCGCCGACGGAGCGCGTGCTGGATGGTTACGATCTCAGCGCGCCCCTGCTCGGCAAAGGTCGCAGCCCGCGCCAGACGATGTTTTATTGGCGTGGCTCAAAGCTGTATGCCGTGCGACACGGCGCGTTCAAAGCGCATTTCATCACGCAATCGGAATACGGCGGCGAAGCGGCGGTGACGCACGACACGCCGGAGCTTTACAACCTCGACCAGGACCCGTCGGAAAAATGGGACATCGCGGCAAAACATCCGGAGGTGATTGCCGAAATCCGCCGCCTGGCCGAAGCGCATAAACAGGCGATTCCGCCGGTTGAAAACCATCTCGATAAACGCATCACCGCAACCCGCTAACTATGGAAACCATCCTGCGCACCTATTTTGTCTTGTTGGTGGTCTTGCCGCTTTCCGTCTTTGCGCAACCCTCATTCGCGCAAGCGAGGCGCAAGCCCAACGTCATCTTCATTCTCGTGGACGACATGGGTTATGCCGATTTGAGCAGCTTCGGTTCCAAAGACATTCGCACGCCCAACATTGACCGGCTGGCGAAAGAAGGCATCAAGTTCACGCAAGCCTATTCCAACGGCCCCGTTTGCACGCCGACGCGCGCGGCCTTCATCACCGGACGCTATCAGCAACGGGTCGGCTTGGAATGGGCAATCAACGCGAATGAGAAAGACCCCGGCTTGCCCGTCGAAGAAACATCTGTCGCGCGGATGCTGAAAAACAACGGCTATGCGACGGCGCTGCTGGGCAAATGGCATCTCGGTTCAAAGCCGGAATTTCTGCCAACGCGGCACGGCTTCGACGAGTTTTTCGGCATCACGGGCGGCAATGCCGATATGTATTCCCACCGCGACCTGCCAGGCGCAACCGTGTTGTATGAAGGTGAAAACCCAACCGAAGTCGCGGGCTATCTCACCGAACATCTCGCACGGCGTTCGGTGGATTTCATCAAGCGGCAAAAAAACCAACCGTTCTTTTTGTACCTTGCCTTCAATGCCGTGCATTGGCCGTTTCAGCGCCCGAATCGCCCCGACACCGTGCGCACGCGCGAAACCTGGCTGGACGGCACGCGCGCCGATTACATCGCCATGATGCAAAGCGTGGACGCCGCCGTCGGACAAGTCCTGAATACGCTCGATCAACAAGGAAGCGCCAAAGATACGCTCGTCATTTTCACCAGCGATAACGGCGGCGAGCGACTGTCGGATGTGAGGCCGTATTTCAATACCAAAGGCACGCTGTGGGAAGGCGGCATTCACGTGCCGGGACTGGCGCGCTGGCCCGCCGCGCTGCCCAAAGGCAAAGTGTCGCAGCAAACCGCCATCACGATGGATTGGACAGCCACGATCCTGGCTGCCGCAGGCGTCAAACCAGAACGCCAACTCGACGGCATTAACCTGCTGCCGATATTGCAAGGCCAACAGCCAGAGCAGGAGCGCACGCTGTGCTGGCGCATTGATCGCGCGGGCTTTCGGCAACAGGCGATCCGCTCCGGCAAATGGAAACTGGTCACGCAACCGACCAGCGTGGATTTGCTGCTTTTCGACCTCGACCATGACCCCGGCGAGCGGCGCAATTTGTTTTACGAACAGCAGGACAAAGCGAAAGCCTTGCGCGTGAAGCTGGCGGAATGGGACAAGGAAATGAATCAGAGCAAGCCGCGTTTCAGTGTAAAGTGACCGCATGAGGTTTCTTGATTGGGCAATGGAAATTTCAAGCTTGGTCCGAGTGGATTACAACGCTTTGGTCGCTGACATTCTGAATGAAGTTGGCGACTGCCCGCTACAGGAACTGATTGACATCTTGAAACAGGAACTTCCCTACATCTGGCGCGACTGTTACAAGGAAATGATGCCGCGGCAAATGAATATCACCCAGATGCAGTATGAGCAGTTCAATTACATCTTCGATTGGCACACCAGCAGCGAGCCGATTGTTCAAACACCCTTCCTTCCCATTTCTGAGGCCAGACTTGTTGCCGTGCTCGGTCAATCCCAGCCCCAAAAGACCAGGCGTGATGATTTTCGGCTGCGGGGATGGGCGGGGAAAACTGGCGACAGTTTCGGCAACCGGTGGGACAAGGGGCACTTTATTGCCCACTCTATCGGCGGGGTGGTGGACGGTTTGGAAATCAACGTCTTTGTCCAGCGGCGAGATTTCAATCGCGGGTGGTCGGAAGCTGGGAAACGCTATCGAGCGATGGAGCGCTTCTGCGCTTCACAGCCTGGCACATTTTGCTTCAGTCGCCCCATTTACACTGACCAGATGGCCCGTCCTTCTTTCCTGGAATTCGGATTGCTGAAACCGGATCGTGAATTTCTGGTGGAATGTTTCGATAACCGTTGAGAGTCCCCTAAACATCAATGTCGCGGCCCATACACCGGTGGCGGCTGGCCCACTTCCAGCGCGCCCAAATCCGGCGCTTTGCCCGTAAAAGCATCATTCAGATTCGGCAGCCTGCAACCGGCATCCACCGCCTTACCGTTCGGCTTCAAACTAAAATCCATGTCGCCAATCTCATAGACCTTGTGCGGCTGCGTGGGATCGGGCGGGCGCACGTTTTTGAAGATGTCGTAATCCACCAGCACGCCATGCGCCTCCTGGCCTGTCGCGCGTTGGAAGTCAGCCAGCGTGCGGAAGTTTTGCGAGCCTACTGTCGTCAGCGCGTAATCACGCAGCACGCCCGCCGCAGGCGCTTGCCAAACAATCTGCGGTTTGTCGCTCGCGTTCAGCCGCCAGCCGTTGTAATCGAACGAGGTGTAGGCCGTATACGTCAGGCTGCCCAACACCGGCTTGTCAGGATGATTGGTGCCGATGAACAGATTGTTGCGATAGTGCGAATTGGAGTAGCCGCGCACGTTGCTGTTTTCGGCGATGAAGGTGTTGTGATAAACGAGCACGCCTGACGGGTTCGCGCCGCCGGTTTTGATCGCGCCGCCTCCCACAGTGATGGGCGCCACGTTGTAAAGGATGTTGCGATAGAAATAGGCCGGGCCGCCGAAGACGGGTTGGCCGCTCAAGCCATGCTGCGCCGCATTGAAGCCGCGATTGCGGGCCACGCGGATGTTGTGCACGCCGCCGTCGGTCTCGATAAAATCATCCGCCATCAAGTGAATGTCGTTGTTGTAAATGTCTATCGCGACGGCTTGCTGATCTTGCGCTTCAGGCGGGATGCCGTAGGTGCTGATGCATACGCCGTCGTGAAAATAGGCAATGTAGTTGTGACAGATGACGTGCCCCTGCCCGTAGACTTTGATGGCGTAATACGATTTCAACTGCGCCGGTTTGTATTTGCCGAAGTTTGACCAGCCGATGAGGCGGTTGCGGTCGTCGCGGCCTAGCACGACATTGTCGGCGATATAGAAATTCTTCGAGCCACCGTATTCGTTCATCAGCGCGACGCCTACGTCTTCGATGCGGCAATTGCGCACGACCAGGCCGCTGTTTCCCAACACATCTTTGAGGCCGGAATAAAACGCCACATCTGTATTGCGAATCGTGAGATTCTCAAAGTAGTTGTAATCCGCCGCCATCACATCGAATAGGCGAAAGCAGCCATTGCCGTCAAAAATCGCTTCGCCATCGCCCGCGCCTTTAATGACGATGGGTTTGTCGGGCGTGCCGTCGCGCGTGAGGACATACGCGCCGTCAAAAGGAATCCCATACGGAGTGACGTAATCGAGCCGGTCGGCTTTGTACAAGCCCGCGTGCACCAGAATCACATCGCCCGGTTGCACAGGCCGCGTATGCACGACGTCCCAATCACCGAGGCCGGGGCCGTAATAGGCTTCTTTCAGCCCTTTGAACGAAGGCTCTTGTTTCGGGCCGTCGTAATCGGGCGGATAAACGTGCAGCGTGCGTCCGCCGGCATAAATCTTCGGTGTGCCGCGTGTCGTGACAGAAACCTGTTGTGCGGCCTTGCCATTCACGCCGTCAGGGTCGCTCAGCGTGAAGCGGCATTCATACGTCGTGGCTTCTTCAACATCGAGGATGCTGCCCGCGAACAGGCGCGGCGTCCAGTATTCAAGGAACTCGCGCGCGCGCCAGACTTTTTCATCGCCGAGGCGCAAGAGCGGCATTGCTTCGCGCCATTGGGTTTCGCCCGCTTTACGATAATGCACGGCGACAGTGGCGTTGCGGTTGTCGTCGCCGCTGATCTTCCATTCAAAGCCCAGGTTGTGCAGGGTGGCGGGTTCGACGATGAATTCACCCGCCGTGACGGCGTTGTTGGATTGCGCCAGCAAGGGGGCGACGCACAACAACAGGCCGACGGCTACACGTTTGATTGTCGTGAGCATTCTCTATGTCACCTCTCATTACAGCAGGGTTTATGCATCAGCCCGCGAACGCGGGCGACAGCATAAAGCCCAGGGCGTGGCAATCGCATTGAGGCATAAGCCCACGAAGTGGGCGACAGCGCACGCCCTGCCGCCCGGTTCACAGGCTTAAAATCTATCGTGCTTTTTACCCAGGGTCGCGGCTGCGCCTTCACCCTGGGCTACATTCTGTCACCCGCTGCGCGGGTTCAATACGGAAATTTTTCTTGCTCTATAAAATCCGCCGCAACACTTCGCCGTGCACATCGGTCAGGCGGAAGTTGCGGCCCTGATACTTATAGGTCAGGCGCGTGTGATCAATGCCCAGGCAATGCAGGATGGTGGCGTTCAGATCAAAGAGGCTGACCGGATCGCGCGTGATGTTGTAGCTGAAATCATCCGTCTCACCGATGGTCTGGCCGGGTTTGACGCCGCCGCCCGCCAGCCAGACGGTGAAGCAGCGCGGGTGATGATCGCGCCCGTAATTGTCCGCCGTCAGCGTGCCCTGCGAATACACGGTGCGCCCGAATTCCCCGCCCCAAACGACCAGTGTGTCGGCGAGCATCCCGCGTTCTTTCAAATCCAGCAATAAGGCGGCGGTCGGCTGATCGGTGTCGCGCGCCTGGTTGCGGATTTGCTTCGGACAGTTGTTGTGTTGATCCCAGCCGCGATGAAAGAGTTGAATGAACCGCACGCCGCGTTTGGCCAGCCGCCGCGCCAAAATGCAATTCGCCGCATACGTGCCCGGCTTGCGCGCGTCGGGACCATAGCGTTCAAACGTGCGTTCCGGCTCCGTTGACAGGTCGGTCAGCTCGGGCACGCTGGCTTGCATGCGATAGGCCATTTCGTATTGCGCCACGCGCGCGAGAATTTCGGGGTCGCCGACGCGCGCGGCGTTTTTCTGATTCAACTGCGCCAGAGCATCCAAAAAGCGCCGCCGCGCCTGCGCGTCCACGCCCGCCGGGTTTGACAGGAACAGCACGGGGTCAGGGCCATTTTGAAATTTCACGCCCTGATACTGCGAGGGCAAAAAGCCGCTGCCCCACAGCCGGTCATACAGCGGTTGATCGCCGGTGTTGCCCGTGCCCAGCGACACCATCACGACAAAAGCGGGCAGGTCTTTGTTCTCGCTGCCGAGGCCATACGAAATCCACGCGCCCATGCTCGGACGGCCCGCGAGTTGAAAGCCGGTCAACGCCGCTGTGATCGCCGGGTCGTGATTGATCTGCTCGGTGTACATGGATTTGATGAAACAGAGTTCGTCCACCAGCTTGGCCGTGTGCGGCAGCAACTCGCTCAAGGTCGCGCCCGACTGGCCGTGTGGCGCGAATTTGAACAGCGAGGGCGCGGTCGGAAAGCTGGATTGAAACGCCGTCATCCCGGTCAACCGCTGTCCCTGGCGAATGGATTCGGGCAGGTTCTGGCCGCGCAATTTTTCCAGGCCCGGTTTCGGATCGAACAAGTCAAGTTGCGAGGGCGCGCCCGATTGAAACAAATAAATCACGCGCTTGGCCGTGGGCGCGAAATGCGGCGCGACTTGGCTTGCGGCGTTGGTCTGCGCCGAGCCGCTTTCGTTCAACAAAGTCGCGAGCGCCGCCGTGCCCAGCGTGCAGCGATTGAGAAAGGCGCGCCGCGTGAGTTGTGTGTTGAAATCAGCGATTGGGTTCATAGTTCAACTCGGCTACCAGCCTACCTGATTCCTGATTCCCGGTTCCTGACTCCTGATTACCGAACCTGGTCATATTTTCCCCGTTCAGGAATCAGGAATCGGGAATCAGGAATCAGCGCATTAGCAGCGGTATTGGCCCGTCATTCCTTATGGTTTCGTGATCGCTTCGTCCAGATTCAACAGCAGGCTGGCGGTCATTGTGTATGCCGCCAACTCTGCCGCGTTCAACGTAGCATTGTTGCGCTTTTGGCCGATCAGCAACAGCTTTTCGGCAGCCTGTGGTTGCTGGCGAAAATAGTCGAGTTGAGAACCCAGACTTTTTTGCAGCATCTGCAATTCATCGGCGTCAGGCTGCCGCGAAGTCACGGCGCGAAAGGCCCACGCCAACCGTTGTTGCGGCGTCGCGCCGCCCGCCAGCAACATGCGTTCGGCCAGCAGGCGGGCGGCTTCGACATAGGTCACATCGTTCATCAGGTTCAGCGCCTGCAAGGGCGTGTTGGTGCGCGTTTCGCGGACGGTGCATTGTTCGCGCGCCGTGGCGTCAAAGACCTGCATACTGGGATTGAGGACGGTGCGCTTCCAGTAAGTGTACAAACTGCGCCGCCACAAATCCGCGCCTTGGGCTTGCGCATAATCAGTCATGTTGGAAAAGACCATGTCCTTCAGCAGACCCGCCGGTTGATACGGCTTCACCGAAGGCCCACCTTGTTTTTCGACCAGCAGCCCGGCAACAAAGAGGGCCTGATCGCGGATCATTTCTGCCGGCAGCCGCAAACGCGGCCCGCGCGCCAACAGGCGATTGTCAGGATCATCGGATTGCGGATTGCGGCCTTGCAGTGTGGATGATTGCGGATTAGTAAGCTCGGCTCGTTTGGATGATTGACGATAGGTTGCGCTCATCACGATGGTTTTGAGCAGTCGTTTAATGTTCCAGGCATTCGGTTGCCGTTGACTACAGTCTGCAATCCGCCATCCGCAATCCGCCATCCGCAATTCCACCGCCAGCCAATCCAACAATTCCGGATGCGAGGGCAGTTCGCCTTGCGCGCCAAAATCTTCGATCGTTTTGACGAGGCCCGTGCCAAAGAGCATTTGCCAAAAGCGATTGACCGTCACACGCGCCGTTAGCGGGTTTGCGGCGCTCACCAGCCAGCGGGCGAATTCGAGCCGATTGGCCGGCGGCGTTGTCGAGGGCGCGCACAAGGCAGCGGGTAACCCGCGCGGCACGATTTCGCCGGGCGCGTCGTAAGCGCCGCGTCGCAAAATGTGCGCGGGACGCGGCGCGGCGGTTTCGTCCATCACCATCACCAGCGGATAGGTGCGTTCGTGTTGCAGCAACGCCAGCCGGGCAGCCGCGCGTTGACGATAGGCTTGCCGCACTTCAGCAGGCGCATAACTCGACTGCCAGGCATTGAGCAGTTTCAGCCGCTGCGCCGTGCTGCGTTGCGCGGTTGGCAGCGCGGCAATTTTGGGCAAGGCCTCGGCACACGCCAGCACAGCGATGTCGTCGGCGCCTGGCAGCGCCTGATACAAACGCACTTCGCTGAGCTGTCCTTTGAAACGGAGTTCCGGCCCGCCGCCCGCGCCGATTTTTAAGGTCGCGCTGCTGTCGGCAAAGGTGCGAAAGATGCGCGTGAGATTGGGCTTGAGCGTTTGTTTGCGTCCGTCGAGATAGATTTGCGCGCGTTCGTAATTTTCGCGCCCGTCAAACAGCGCGACGACGTGGTGCCATTGTTTGAGGGGGATCGCCTCAGCGGTTTCGACGCGCCAGGCATCGTCGGGAAAGGCGCTCACGGCGTTCCAGTGCAACTTGTCATTGAGCAGGAACAAACCGTAGCCGCGCGTTTTGGGCACGCCGTTTTCCGTTTCGCCTGCCACTTCTTGCATCTTTGTCAGCAACGCGCCCGCGTTTTCGGATTCGGCATAAAACCACAGCGAAACGGCAAATTGATCGCGGTGCTCGACCAAGCGGTCTTGGTAATCAAAATTGCCGATGCGCCCGGCTTCATAAAAGAGCTGGCCGTCGAAGATCGTTGCTTCGCCTGCGGGCACTGTCGTGTGCGTGGGCGTGCCTGCGCGAAACGCGAGCACTGGCGGTGTGTTGGCGGTGGCAATTGGGATAGCCGCGTAACCCGCCGTGACGCGCGCTTTTTCTTGCAACAGGATTTCGCCTTGCGCCTGCGCGCCTAGCGAGTGACGGAACAACAGGTTTTCTGACGGAAACCATTGTTGCGGCGTGCTGACAGCGGACAATGAACGCTCCCAATGCCGGCGCGTGGCGGCGTGCTGTTGGGTCAATTGCTGTAAGTTCTGTTCGGCCTGCGCAAGCTGTGCTTGCAATTTTTTCGCCTGCGCCTGTTGCTCACGCGTCGGCGCGTACAGGAACGGCGGCGAGTTGTGATAGGCCGAGCGCCCGTCTTCGCGGATGCTGTTGAAGTAGGCGTAAAGCCGGTAATACTCCTGTTGCGTGAACGGATCGTACTTGTGATTGTGGCAACGCGCGCAACCCAGGGTCAGGCCCAGAAAGACGGTGGAGGTGGTATCCACGCGATCCACGACGTATTCGACTGCGTATTCTTCCGGCACCAACCCGTCTTCCGAATTCTGGCGATGATTGCGGTTGAAGCCGGTGGCGAGGCGTTGATTCAAAGTCGGGTTGGGCAACAGATCGCCGCCGAGTTGTTCGATGGTGAATTGATCGAACGGCATGTTTTGATTGAAGGCTTCGATCACCCAATCGCGCCAGCGCCACATCTCGCGGTCGCCATCGTTTTGATACCCGTTCGTGTCGGCATAGCGCGCGGCATCCAGCCATTTGAACGCCATCCGCTCGCCATATCGCGGCGAGGCTAGCAAACGATCCACGATCGTCTCGTATGCATTCGGCGCCGTGTCGTTCAGAAAGGCATCCAGTTCCGGAACGGTCGGTGGCAAGCCGGTCAGATCGAAAGAAAGCCGCCGCAGCAAGGTCGCGCGCTCTGCTGCGGGCGCGGGTTGCACGCCCTCACGCTCAAGCCGGGCGAGCACAAAATAATCAATGGCATTTTTCGGCCACGCGCTGTTTTTGACGGCGGGCAAGGCCGGGCGGATGGGCGGGACAAAGGCCCAATGCGTTTCCCAATGCGCGCCTTGCCTGGTCCATTCGGTCAGCGTTGCGATTTCGCGGGGCGTCAGCGTGCGGCCTGCATCCGCCGGGGGCATGCGCATGGCCGCGTTAGCGTGCGTGATGCGTTTGACGAGTTCGCTTTGCTCCGGCTGGCCCGGCACGATGGCGCGCCGCCCACGACTTAGTTCCGCTTTCGCGGCGGCTTCTGTATCCAGCCGCAGCCTGATCTTTTTCGCGGTGGCATCCGGCCCGTGGCAAACAAAACATTTCTCCGCCAGGATCGGGCGCACGTCGCGATTGAATTGAATGGCGGACGGGGAGTACGTGGCCGTTTGTTGCGCAACCGCGCTGATTGCCACAAACAGCACACAGAAACTGCGCAAAGACTGGCGCCGCAGGAAGGTGTGCATTGCAGGAATAGCCCTCAAAGTCAGATGAACTTGTTTGGTGAGACGTCCGGGTGATGCAAGCGTCCGCTGCTATTGGGATGGCAAATCCCGTTGGCGTCAAGTGCTGTCAGGCTGCCCGGACAGATTTTCACCGCCACTTTGCTAAACTTAGATCGGTTTTCACTTCGGTGTACGGGAAACCCGCGCAGCGGGACAGTACCGCGCGCGTGAGTAAGCGGCACGTTGACAGTTCAACCCTGGGTGCAAGCCTGACGCGCCGCTTGCTCACGCGCGCGGTACTGTCCCAGCGTCAACTGACTCCCGTAAACGCAATTGAAAACCGCTCTAGTTGCGCGCACGCGCTCACGGGTCAGACCTCTGCACTTTAGTAACTCATTACACGAGAAACTAAGTTATCTCGTGTTTTGAAAATTGTTTTTGCCGCGTTAGCGGCGGTTGAATTTAGCCGTGGGTTTTCAACCCACGGTATCCGCGCCACAAACCCGCGTCGCGTCAGCGACGCTTGAATGGTCGCGTGTTTCAAGCGTCGCTGACGCGACGCGCAATGCTGAACATTTCGACCTTTACACCGACTATTTGATTAGCTCGCTTGGGCCAACTACGGCGACGGGCTTGTCTTCCTTGCTGGATGGGCAGTTGAGTCATGATCAAGTGACGCGGTTATTAGCCTCCGCACCAATCTCGACCGGCGACACCTGCCGCGTCGCCCCGTCACGCCGCACGTGCGGAACCACCAGTGTATACGGATCGAAGACCACTACATCCTTCACGCCTTGCGAAAGGTAAAAGCGCGGGCCGATTTCCAGGTCTTTGGCTTCGTAGCCTTTGCTGATTGGTTTCGATCACGGCTTCAGGTAAGCGCGTAACGGCTTTGCCTTCTTCGTCCGGTTTACCCTCATCGTGGCGCAATCAATCTGTTTTCTTAAGCACACAACGAATGTTCACTGGAGGCTTTCAGCGAACCCAGCATCTCAAGAAGGCAGCGACCTTGAGCCAGTTCATCAAAAACAACTTCCTCCACGATGTAAGGCGGACCGTCATGCCTGCGGTCGTCTTCTTGATCAAGTCGAATTGCAACGATCACGCGTGTACCGATGTCAGTACGACGCCATCTGCTAGCGGCGAGATAAAACTCCAACCCAATGTAAAAATCCGCTTTGGTCATCATAGCTTTAACGCAAGGCCTCAAACACTTCCAAGGCAAACGGCACCCGCCCGAACGGGGCGGAAACTTGTACGCCCTGTACGTAAGGCCGCACTTCGGCCAGCATCTCTTGTGCAATCTTGATGCCTTCTTTGAGCGCAGCCGCGCCATCCTCGCAGTTGCGCATGCGTTCGAGAATGTTGTCGGGGACGGTGACGCCGGGGACTTCGTTGTTCAGGAACTCGGCGTTGCGGAAACTGACCAGCGGCCAGATGCCGGGGATGATGGGGATGCGGCAGTGTTCGATGCGTTTCAAGAACGTCTTAAGCTGATCGGTGTCAAAGACCGGTTGCGTGATGGCGTATTCGGCGCCCGCTTCGACCTTGTATTCAAAGCGGCGCAGCTCGTAATCCAAATCCTGCGCGCCCGGGTTGACGCCGACGCCGATGACGAATTTGGTCGGTTCGCCGATGGAGTTGCCGCCGGGGTCTATGCCGTGGTTCAGGCGGTTGACCAGATTGCACAGGCCGATGGCGTCAATGTCGAAGACAGCCGTAGCATCGGGATACGGCCCCATCTTCGGCGGGTCGCCCGTGACGAGCAGGAAGTTGCGCAAGCCCAGCGCCGCCGCGCCCAGCAAGTCAGAAAACATGCCCAACAGATTTCTATCGCGGCAGGCGTAATGCGTGACGGCTTCGAGGCCGACTTGTTGTTCGATGATCAAGGACACCGCCAGCGCGCCCATGCGCGATTGCGCGCGCGGGCCATCGGGCACGTTGACCGCGTCCACGCCGTTGTCTTTGAGCAGCCGCACGCTCTTGAGCATGGCGGACGGATCGCAGCCTTTGGGCGGGACGATTTCGACGCTGGTGACGAATTCATTGTTGGCGATCTTCTTCGCCCAACGCGAACGTTCGGCAAACGGCGTGGGCGGCACGGCTTGAGAGGCGCTCTCTTCGTGCGTGACGGCGGCGATGGAGGTGCGGCCTGGACTGAGCGCGCGCGCTGCGTCCACCATCAGCTTGATGTGTTCGGGCGTCGTGCCGCAACAACCGCCGACGAAGCGCACGCCCGCGCTGATCAAGCGTTTGGCGTATTCACCCAAGTAATCGGGCGAGGCCATGTACATGCGCCGCCCACCGACGTCGCGCGGATTGCCAGCGTTCGGTTGTGCGGACAGGCGGCGCGTCGTGTGCGGGCGCATCTTTTCGACGGCTTCCAAAATCGTTTGCGGGCCGACCGAACAGTTCAAGCCGATGATGTCATCGGGGCCGAGCCAGGCGTCCAGGCGTTCGGTGAAAACTTCGGGCGCGGTGCCAAAGGCCGTCTCGCCGCGTTCGTTGATGGTCATCTGCGCGAAGATGACGTGGTCGCACAGTTCGCGCACGGCCAGAATGGCTTGCCGCATCTCGGCCAAGTCGTGGAAGGTTTCGAGCACGAAGCAATCCACACCATTTTCCAGCAACACCTGCGCCTGCTCTTTGAAGAGAGCACGCGCCTCGTCCACCGAAGTCGGGCCGTAAGGTTCGATGCGCACGCCGATGGGCGAAATCGCGCCCGCGATAAACACGTCTTGTTTGGCGGACTCAATGGCGTTGCGCGCGAGCTTGACGGCGGCGGCATTGATCTCGGCCAGCTTGTCATCCAGCCCTTGTTTCGCCAGCCGCAACCGCGACGCGCCATAAGTATTGGTCTCGATGATTTCCGCGCCCGCCTTGATGTATTCGCGGTGGATGTTGGCGATCAGGTCAGGCGCGGACAGATTCAACTCGTCATAGCTGCGGTTGATGTAAACGCCCTTGCTGTAAATCATCGTGCCCATCGCGCCGTCAAAGACACGCACACGGTCGGCTTGAATAAAGTCTCGAAAGTTTTTCATGGTGATGTTTCCAAATGAAAACGCCTCACGTTAGGTTCACGCGAGGCGGTTGCCAATTTCGATTTGGGCGGCTCCAGAACAGGCTCTTTAGCAGTTTTTAGGGTGGAGCAATTCGCCGGAAATCGCCACGCGTTGAATTGTCGAGTCGAAAATGAAAGGCGAATCTAGCGTGCGCTTCGGGGTAGTGTCAACCGCAATTTTTGCTGGTTAAAGAGAGCGATTACGGAACAGACGGAAATAACAGAACAGACAGAAGAGGAACGAAAACCAATCGGTCACGATCCGTGCATTCTGTTATTTCTGTGTGTTCGGTAATCTCCTTTCTGCTCTTCACGCTGACCACGCACTGCGCTATCATCCGCCCCGTCGCAACCGCGCTTGACGATGGCGACGCCGGCACATTCAGCATTCATCAAGCACTCAACACATAGCCGACTGTTTACAGCCGACACCAACCCAGCGAGGTGTTTATGCTCCGCCTGTTGTCTCTTGCGCTACTGCTTTGCGCGTCGTCCATTTTTGCTCATCATCTTGACGACCTGGATCACGCCGTGATCGAAGGCCGTCTCACCGACGCCAATGGCGGCGCAATTCCAGCCGCCGCCGTCACGCTCAAACAAATCAACACCGGCCAGCAACGCCGCGCCGTCAGCAAGGCCGATGGCAGCTTCCGGTTCAGTGCGTTGCTGCCCAGTGTTTATGAATTGCGCATCGTCGCGCAGGGTTTTCAGACCGTCGTTTACCAAGACGTTCAAACCAGCGCGGGTCAAACCTTGCGGCGCGACTTCGCGCTCAATCCGGCGCAGGTCGCCGAGGAACTCACCATCAGCGCGACGGCGGGCGAAACGCAGGTGGACACGACGCGCACCATCGTCGGCGGCACGCTCAATCGCGCGCACGTTGACGAATTGCCCGTCGAGACGCGCAATGTCTTCGATCTGATTTACTTGCTGCCGGGCGTCGGCGCGCCCGCCTTCACCGACCGCGATTTGGCCGAGGGCGACCGCAAAGATAGCTTTGGCCGCACGCCCGAAGAGTCGGGTATGTTCAGCCTGAACGGCGGCACCGCGTTTTCAAACAACCTGACGATAGAGGGTCTCGACAACAACGACGACCGCAGCGCGCGCGAACGCTTCGTTCCGACAATGGACGCCGTCGAAGAAGTGCAGATCGTCACCAATCAATTTTCGGCGGAGTATGGCCGCGCGTCGGGCGGGCGCATCAACCTGCGTTTGCGCGGCGGCGCGAATCAGTGGCGCGGGCGCGGCTTTTACTACTTCCGCGATGAGAGCTTGAATGCCAATGCCTATCGGCGCAACGCCGATCCTGCGCGCGGCTTCCGCTTGCCCTTTCAAAATCACAATCCGGGCGCGAGCTTTGGCGGGCCGCTTAAGAAAGACAAGCTGTTTTTCTTTGCCACCTACGAATACGACAACGTGTATGACCGCGCGGACATCGCGGCGCTCGTGCCTGTCGCGGCGAACCCGGCGTTTGCGTTGCCCCAACCGAACGGCGCGAATCTGGGCTTCACCGCCAAAGACCGCACGGGCAAAAGCATCGTCGTCAATGACGGCGCGGCGGTGGGCTTGTATGACGAACGCATCACGACGCCGCGTCGCGCCCACACGCTGCAATGGCGCACCGACGCGCATTTCACTGGCACGCACAGCGCGTTCGGTTTGCTGACGCTGGCGCGCAATCGTGACGAACGCGGCTTCCCCGGTGAACGGCGCACGCTCGACACTTTGCGCGCGACGGGGCGCAACAGCGTTGGCCTTGCCTTTGGCGATGATTTCATCTTCTCGCCCCGGCTGGTCAACAACGCGCGCTTTCAGTTCTCGCGCCTGTTGCCGCACGATGCGCCGCCGGGTGATCAGCCCGTCGTGCTGATAGACATTGACGATCCGCGCGATGTGATCGGCGACACCAGCGACAACGCGCTCACGCGCACTGGCAGCCTGCTGGCTGGTTCCAGCAACACGGGCGGCCTCGAACGGCGCGAGATGCGCTGGCAGGCGCAAGACACGCTCAGTTATTCACGCGGCGGCCACAACGTGCGCGCGGGCGTGGACGTGCAGGCGATTCGTTCGCGCTTCGTTGATCTGAGCGATGCGTCCGGCACGTTCCGCTTCGCCTCGGTCGGCGATTTTCTGGCGAACAAACCGGCGCGCTACGAACATCGTTTCAACACCACGTCGGAGTTGCGCAACACCTACGCGGGCGTGTTTGCGCAGGATGATTGGCGCGTGCGGCGGCAGTTGACCTTTTCATTCGGCGTGCGTTGGGACAATGAGACGATTTTGAAAGACCGCAACAACATCGGGCCGCGCCTAGCCGTGGCCTGGGCGCCGCGCGGCTCGCATCGGATGGCGGTGCGCGCGGGCTACGGCATCTTTTACAACCGCGCGTTGTTGCGCACGCTGGACGATTACACGCTGACCTCGAATGCGTTGCTGGTGGATACGAACAACGCGGCGGCGGCGCGTTTGTTGACTGAATTGAGATTCCCCGCCGTGCTCGCGGCCAACGATGCGCGGGTGATGCAGTTGGGTGTGCGCGAGGCGGGCTTTTTGCGACGGCTGGGCAAGGACTTTCGCATCCCTGAAAGCTATCAGGCTTCGCTCGGCATCGAACGCGAGTTGCGGCGCGGGACAAAACTGGAGGTCAGCTACGTCTTCAATCGCGGCGCGCACCTCTGGCGCGAGATCAATGCGAATGCGGCGCGCTTGCCAGCAGGCTTTCGTGATTTTGCGGCTTATCTGACCGCGCGCGATTTCGACAACCGCGTCAACACCCAAACCGGTTTGCGGCCCATCACGACGACAGGCAATGCCGACAACGTGCGCTTCGATCTGAGCACGACGACCAGCCGCACTTTCACTGAGGCGGGCCGCTCGTTTGTGCTCTTCGGCTTGAACAATCCTTCGACCAGCAACGCGGCGGGCAGTTATCGCTCAGCGCTGGCGGCGTTGCGCAATTTGCGTCCCGACCCGGCCTTGACGCAGGTCGAAGAGTTGCAGGCGCTGGGCAACAGCGCGTATCACGGCGTCAGTGTTGAAGTGCTGCAACGCCTCAGCAAGCGCGGTTCGTTGCGCGCGTCATACACGCTGAGCAAGCTGATTGACGACGGCACACTCAACACTTCATCGCCGCTAGTGGTCGGTGATTTTCGGCGCGAGCGGGCCTTGAGCGCGTTGGATACGCGGCACCGCGTTGTGTTGAGCAGTTACTATCAATTGCCGAACTGGCTGGCGCGCTTGACGCTGGCGGGAACGTTGCAATTCAGTTCGGCGCGGCCCTTCAACATCAGCCTCGGTTCCAGCGGCAACGACCGCAATTTGGATGACGTGAATACCGACCGGCCCAATTTCAGCGGCAATAGTGAAGTGTTGAAATGGCGGCGCGCGAATGAGCCGTTGGCGAATGGCGTGGCCGAGGCGCTGACGTTGCCGACGCTGGGCACGTCGGGCAATTTGCCGCGCAATGCGGGGCGCGGGCCGAACACGTACACGTTGAATCTGCGGCTCGCGCGCGAGTTCCAAGTGGCCGAGAAGCGCCGCCTGACCTGGCAACTCGAAGCTTTCAACCCGCTCAACGCGACGGTCTTCAGCTTCGGCGCGGAGTTCGTCAATTTCAATCCGAGCAGTTTGGGCAATTTCATGGTGCCGCCGCGCACCGTCAAACCGCGCACATTGCGGCTGGGCTTGCGGTTTGAATTTTGACCTGGGTACGCACCGCTGCCAGCGTGCAGTCGTGATGAAAGACCGTTCAATGCCGAAGGGATGCCTTTCAGCATCCAGCGGTCTGCCGCCAAACCTGCACGCCGGCAGCGGTGCGTACCCAGGTGTTCACTGCCGCACACGCAACGTGAATTCAGGCGTATGCAGCAACGTATTCGCGCCCAGCGTCTGATCGCTGTTGATGGTTTGATAATTCAATTCCAGCCGGTAGGTGCCCGCCGGATAGAGGCCGCTCTGGTCATCTCCCAACTTCACCTCATAGCTTTGATGCGGCGCGATGCGAATCAGCTTGGTCGGCGAGGCGAGCAAACAAGTCGCCATGTTTTTCCAGTCGCCGCTGGCATCGCGGCGTTGCACGTCAAAGACGGTGCATTGGCTTTTGTGATCGGCGGTCTGTAACGGCAAATCAGTGTCGTTGAGGATGCGCGCGACAAACACCTGCCCGACGAATTGCGGCACTGCATCCAACAGCAGCTTGACGCTCTGGCGTGTGGGCATGGCCGTGACGCGGAAAGCGGGCGAAAGGGTGCTGAGCATCTCGCCGCTGGGAGTCGCAGGCGCGCCCGCCGTACCGAGAAAGTATTCGAAGAGCAACCGATACGCCCCCGGTTCTTTGAGCGGATTGGCGTTTTCGCCCGGCTGCAACACGACGCGCAGCGTTTCCCCTGCGCCAATCGTCACCGGCAATGACATGCGTTTCAGAAAGCATTCGCCGATGTCCCGCCAATCTTCGCCTGCCTGCCGCTGCAATCTGACGATGGAGCAATACGATTTCAGATCAAAGGCCGTGATGGGCTGCGCCGCGCCGTTGAAGATCGTCGCTGTGATCGCCTCGGCCTCGCCGTAATTGTTCTTGTCGGGATTGAGCGTGACGCCCTTGCCCGGCACAAGCACTGTCGGCAACGTCACCACGCCATCCAGTTTGGCGCGATAGGTCGGCAACGGCCCAGCCACGCGCGGATCAAGGTCCGCCGAGAGCGTCGCCAGCGCGATTTGCGGAATCGTCGGCGCGGCAAAGGTCGGCACCGGTTCCAACTGCGCTTCGATGTGTGCGGAGCGGCATTCCTTGTCGGCATCGCGGCGCACGTTCAAGCCAACGATTCCGCGCAGCGTCATTACCTGTAGGATCCGGCCATCGGGCGCGAAGATTTGCACCGTGCCCTGCACCGTCCCCAAGCCGTTGGCGTCGGTGGCGAACGTCAGGTCTTCCGAAATCAGCCGGCTGCCATCGGGGAAGGCCTCGCCTGTCTGATCGCAACTCGGATTGGCGCGCAACGTCCAGCCCAGCGCCGTGCGCGTGAGCGGGCCACCCGTGTCTTTGGAAAGAATCAGATTGTTGGATTGCGCCTGTGCACACAGCGTCAAGCTGAACGCCAGCGCCACGCTGAAGACAGACGGATCAATGCGCTTCATAAACTGCCTCCGGTTTGAAAAGGAACCTTGCTGTTTGCGACAGCAGCGGGTGGATACGGGGTTGGGTGAGTGGATGATTGTATGTTGTCTCGCGGGCGAAAGCTTAGCATAGCTGGGCGGCGGCGGGCGGGGGATTAATGAACTGCTCAAACGCCCTGAAAGGGCGCAATTCAATAGCCGTGGGCAATGCCCACGGAGCGCGCGACGAAGTCTAGCGGCCCCGAAGGGGCCGCATTTGAAGTCGAATACGGCCCCTTCAGGGCCGGAGAATTTACCCGCGCCTGTCCGTGGGCGTTGCCCACGGCTATTGAATTGCGCCCTTTCAGGGCGGGTAAACCGCGATTGCTCAGCCCAACGCCTGCCGCAATTCCTCAACCTCACCGTCGCGCCGGTGGTAGCCGGTTTGTGCAACCAGGTCGCGGGCCTGTTCCCAATGCGAGCGCGCTTGTGTTGCATCCCGCTGAGCCAGGCAGAGGCGGGCCGCTTCGAGATGGGCGTCCGCGAGGTGCAAGCGCATGGAGCCGCGCTGGGCGATGCGCAAGGCTTCGTTCACGTCCCGCCACGCCCGTGCCGCCAGCCCGGCGTCTGAACCCGCACCCGCCAGCCGCTGCCACGCGGCGCGGGCGAGCAGACCAAGCGGCAAGTAATCAAGCCGTCCGGCCTGCCGCAAACCGTCCACCGCGCGTTGCAACCATGGCCCGGCTTCGGCAAAGGCCGGGGCGGCGGCGGGCGCGGCGGGTTGCTGCGCTTCCCACAGCCAGGCGCGCCCCAGCGCAAGCTGATCCAGCGCGATGTCGAGCAGCGAATCTGATGGCACACGCCATTCAAAGAACTTCGCCGCGCGGGTGCGCATTTCCTGCCCGTGGCCTTGGGTCAGCAATAGGTCGCAGTATTGAAATCCCCGCAATGAGTAAAGGAGCGGATAAGTGGGGTCATATTCCTTTTGCAGCGTTTCGGCCTCACGAAAGGCGGCGGCGGATTCCGCTAACCGGCCTGCCTGATGCAGGGCATCCGCCAATTTGGTGCGCTCCACCATTCGCTCAAAGCTGTCGCCGCTGCGGTCGGCCAACTCGATGCATTGCTGCGCGTAAGCAAGCGCTTGCGGCAACTCGCCCAGCGTCAGCGAGAGTTCGCTGAGGTTGCGGGCGTTGATGGCGGCGTTTTTCCAGTCTTCCTGCGCAAGACGCATTTCCAACCCCGCCAGCATGGGTTGCGCCGCTGCCGGCAATTGCCCCAGAGCGCGCAGGTCAAAGCCCGCTTGATTTAGGATGAAACCTTGCTGCGCTGGCTTGAGTTCCGCCAACGGTTGCCGCCAGGGCGTGGCAAAAAAATTGCGCAGCGCGCCCAGATCAGCGCCAATCGCGCCGAGCTTTTTGATAACGAACCCTTCATTCTCTCTGTGAATCCGCCGCCAATGCACATCCCAATACGCATCATTCAACCGCCCCGCCGCGCAACCGTGCGCGATGGCGGCGAACAGCGGTTCCATTTCGGCCAGCGTATCGGGCAGGTCTTTGGCCGTGCGCGTGAGGTGTTCGTAAAGCCGGTCGTTGGCGGCGCGCCAGGCGTCGGGCGCTGTCTGTTGCAGCACGTCGCGGAAGTGTTCGCGCACCAGCGGATGAGCTTCTAACTCGTCCGGCGCGTGGTGGCTCTCAGCGTCGAGCAGCTTGTATTTGCGCAGCCGTTGCAGCGCCCGCAACCAGTTGGCCTCGTCCGTTGCGCCGATGTGATCGGTCAGTCCCGCAATCTTCGGCGCTTTACGCAACGCAGCCAGCGATGCTCCATCCGCCGTGCGGTCAAACAGGCCGAGCAGCCGCAGCACTTCGCTTTCGGCACCCGCGCCGAAACGCGCAGCCAGTGCGGCGATCACGCGGCGCGGGTGTTTGCCCGCGTCAACAGAAATGTCCAAATCGGGAATGCGCGCCGCCTCCGTAATCGAATGGCCGGTGATGTCGCGCAGGTATTCGGCCAGCAGCTTCAACGCCAGCGCGTGACTGCCGAACGATTCCGCCGCCGCCGTCAACTCTTCGTCGGTGCCGCGCACACCGCCTACGCGCAGGAACGCTCGCGCCGCGGCGGGCGAAAGGGTTTCGAGATTGAGTTGGATGAAGGCAGCGCTTGGTACGGAACGGGGAGCGTTAGCGACCTGCGCCTCGGCAATTAGCCCGCTGGCATCCATGCGTCCACTGTCAATGCTCAGGTCGCTGACGCTCCCCGTTCCGTAGCTCCCCGTTCCGTCTTCCAGCGCAGGCAGCCGTTCGCGCGTCGTGATCACACACAGCCCCGGCCCCGGACTGTTGTCGCGCGCCAACTCTTCGAGCAGCGTCAGCAAGGCCGGGTCTTTGAGCTTGCCGCGTTCGTGGGCGTGGGGCGATTGCAACGGCTCTAGGCCGTCCAGCAACAGCAACGTGCGCTGCTGACGAATCAGCGCGGCCAGGCGTTCGCCCTTGTCCCACGGCGTACCGGCGGTCGGGTCGGCGTCGCCAAACCAGCGCAGCGCCTGGTCTATGAACAAATCCGCCGAAGCCGCCCCTTGATTGATGCTGCTCGTGCCCTGGCTGTAAAACGACCAGGCGTAAACGCGCCGCGCGCCGCGATAGTTGTCGGCTTGCATGGCTTCGAGCCACTTGTTGACGAGCGTTGATTTGCCGACGCCACCCCAGGCGACGAAGCTGATGACCTTGACCTCCTGCTTTTCCCAAACCTCGTCGAGCAGGTTCAATTCCTTGTCGCGTCCGAAAACATCCATGCCGGTGCTGGGCAGCCGCGTGATGTCTATTTTTTCGGGCGCGGGCCAACGTGGCGCGGGCGGCGCTGGTGCAGGTGATGGCGGTGGCAGCGATGTTTGGTCGCCACCGCGCGAGCCGCCCAGGATGCCTTCTATGGGCAGAGCCGCGCCGGTTGCGGCTGGCGTGCCCAGGATGCCCGCGAGCAAACCGGACAGATCGCCGGGCAGGCTTTTTTCGATTAAGCCAATCAGCTTGCCGGTGGAACGTTCAGCCGATTGTTTCAATTCGATGCCCGCGAGCACGCGGTCGCAAATCTGCTCGGCCACTTGCGCAAACGGCACATCCCACTTGTTCTCGAAATCCACTGCGACGGTCTTGCCATCGCGCGGCCACATCTGTGTGTCTTTCAACCAGCGATGCACTTTCCACACGCACGGGCGCAGCAGGACGGGCAGCAAGACCATGCCTTCCTGCTCGCAACGCTTGAGCATGAACGGGACTTCTTCTTTGGCGCAAAAGTCTGAGGCCAGATAATCGGGCGAGATCAAACAGACCGAGACGGCGGCCTTTTCCATCGCGGCGCGGATTTCGGGATACCACTGATCGCCCGCGTCAATCCGGCGGTCTTCCCACACGTCGAGCACACCGGCCTGCTCCAGCGCCTTGAGCTGTGGCAACAGGCGGTCTTTCCAGAGTTCGTCTTTGTGACTGTAGCTGATGAAAACACTCGGTAATTCGGGCATTGGCGCTGCTCCTATCTTGCTTGTGGTCTCTTAGATCGGTTTTCACTTCGGTGTATGGCAAAAAGCCGCGCAGCGGGACAGTACTGAGCAAGCGGCGCTTCGGCGTTGCGTCAGTCAGCCATGCTTGACGCGCCGCTTGCTCACGCGCGCGGTACTGTCCCGGCGCGGCGCGCCTACCGTACACGCAAATGAAAACCGATCTAGGATTGCGTGTCATTCGTCGCCGAATGAAATGCCCAACTCGCGCGCCGACTTGATCACGTCAGATTCCAGCGGCACAAATTTGGTTTTGCTGATGGCTTCTTCCAGCGGGACGGTGACGATGGACGAGGCTTGCAGGGCGACCATGCAATTCTTTTCGCCGCGTGCCACGGCACGCACCGCCGCCGCGCCAAAGCGCGTCGAGAGCAGGCGGTCGGCGGGCGTGGGCATGCCGCCGCGTTGCAGATGGCCCAGCACCAGGGCGCGCGTTTCGTGTTTGGTCAGGCGGTGCAATTCGCGCGCGACCAGTTCGGCGATGCCGCCCAAACGCGGTTCCTGGCCGACTTCGGTTTGCTGATAGGTCAATTCGCCGCCAGTGGGACGGGCGCCTTCGGCGGCAACGATAATGGCGAAATTGCGTTTGTGCCGCCAACGGTCGTGAATCTTTTTAGCGATGGCCGCGTAAGCGAAAGGAATTTCGGGCAGCAAGATCACATCGGCACCGCCCGCGACACCGGCGTAAAGGGCGATCCAACCGGCGTTGCGGCCCATGACTTCGACCACCATCACGCGTTCGTGCGAGGCGGCGGTGGCGTGCAGCTTGTCAATCGCTTCGGTGGCCGTGGTGATGGCGGTGCTGAAGCCGAAGGTCAATTCGGTATCGGCCAGGTCGTTATCAATCGTTTTGGGCACACCGACGACGGGGATGCCGCGTTCGGCCAGCCGCGCGGCGATGCGCAACGTGCCGTCACCGCCGATGACGATCATGGCGTCGAGGCCCAGGCGCTTGAACCGTTTGATGACTTTTTCCGAAACGTCCACGACTTTGGTCTTGCCGTTTTCCTTGACGTTCCATTGAAAGGGATTGCCGCGATTGGTGGTGCCGAGAATCGTGCCGCCCGTGTGGATGATGCCGCGCACGGTTTGCGCGTCCATACGAATGACGCGCTTTTTGTGCAAGAGGCCTTCAAAGCCGCGCTCGATGCCATAGACCTCCCAGCCACGATTGAGGGCGCCGAGCACGACCGCGCGGATGACGGCGTTCAGCCCGGGACAATCTCCGCCGCCCGTGACGACGGCGATTTTTTTGGGTTTGCCAATGAGTTTCGTTGATTGCGCGGCGGCCTGACGTTTACGAACCATACTCGCAGTGTATGCAGGCGGGCGGCAAGTGCCAAGCGATTTGAATGCGGAATGCGGAATACGGAATGCGGAATTTCTTTTCCACGTCTGCACATAAAGCCAAAAGGCCGGAAAGCGCGTAGCGAACTTCCCAGCCTTTGTTTTTTTGATTGCGCAACCGAAATTCATTGCGCTGCAATCCACCTATTCCGCCTTCCGCATTCCGCATTCCGCATTCATTCGTCTTCGCCTTCATCGGCTTCCGCCGGTTCCGGGCGGCGCGGTTGTGATTGGGCCTGGGCGGTGAGCGCGGCGATGTCGTGAATGAGAATGCGGCGATTGCTGAACTCGACCACTTCGCGGCGGCGCAGGTCGTTGAGGTGCATGGTCACGGATTCGCGGGTGCTGCCGACCAGATCGGCCAGTTCGCGATGCGGAATGCGCAAACTGATCAAACGCCGCCCGCCTTCCTGCGCCACACCGTAGCGCGTGGCTAAATCGAGCAACACCTTGGCCAGGCGGCTGGCGATGCCATCCAGCGAGAGGTCGCAAATGCGCTCTTCGGCGCGCAACAAGCGTTCGCCAATCAGGCGGAAGAAGTATTCGTTCAAGCGCGGAAATTCGGCCATCAGGCGGATTACGTCCGCGCGCCCCAGCCGCACAATCGAGACCATGTCGTGCGCCAGCGCGGTGCGGATGCGTTTGCCGACGGCAAACAGGGCGTCTTCGCCAAACACGGTGCCAGGCGGCAGGATTTCGAGCAACACGCGGTTGCCGTGGGCGTCTTCGCGGGTGAGCTTGATGTGGCCATTGACCAGGCCATAAACGGCGTCGCGGTCGTCGCCCGTGCGATAAATGATGCCCCGGCGCGTGTGCGTGCTGAGCGCGACAAAACCCGCCAGTTGTTGCAAGGTGGCCCGGTCAAAATAACGGCTGAATTCCAATTGGGCCAGCGCTTCGGTTTCGCGCAGATAAGATGTAGTTGGTCTCATGGGTGTATGAATCCGTCGGTGAAGCGGCAAGGAGAAAATCGGCACCGCCAATCTCGCACGTGAATTTCAGGCAAACCAAACCATCCAGAAGCCGCCCCCTGGAAACGCGATAGCAGGCGGCGTGACGCGGCAAACGTTTCCGCACAAAAAAGCTGAACAGATTGTTTGCCACCCGCTGTTGCCCGCTTGTATTAGCTAGCTGAAAGGTGTCGCAGCGTCGGAAAGTGGGGAGAGGCGCATACAACGGCGCGCACGATAGCACGAACGTTTTTCTCCACGCAAGATGGTTTTGCCTTTATTTTCTAGGGTTTCCGTCGCTTCCAACAAGGTTCGCCCTGTTGGGCCGAGCCACCAGCGAACGCGGCAAACACTAGGCAGCAAATTTTCCGGCCAGAATTTCGAATAAAATTTGGGCGAGGGCCTTCCCTCAACCGGCGTTCCCGGCACGCCCACACGGACAGGACTTTTGCAAAGTCGCCGGCGAGAGCGTGCGAACGGTTTGGCTGACTCCCGATTCCTGACGCCTGACAAATTGAAAATGGCCGATATTTTTAGCTTATCAGGAATCAGGAACCGGGAATCAGGCGTCAGCCAAAGGTCTTTGGCTGACGTTTTGAGGACTTTGCAAAAGCCCTGACACACGGAACATCTTGCGCGCAGACGCAAGCGTCGTTTAAGATGCGCGCCGCTGAATGAATGCTCATTCAGTTTCTCCCAACGCAATCTTTTCCGCTTCAAGCACCACGCTGATGACGCACGCCCGCAGTAAAATCGCCAGTCACGTTGACCACGGGATTGACACTAGCGCCTCGCTAGCGTCAGCGGAACAAACCGAACCCGAAACCAAAGAACAGAATGGCCGGGCCGAAAAAGCCCGCGCCATCTTGCGCGCCGCCGCCAAGGTTTTCGCCCAGTCGGGTTATTTCAACGCCAAAGTCTCTGACGTAGCGCGCGCGGCGGGTGTGGCTGATGGCACGGTTTATCTGTATTTCAAAAACAAAGACGATTTGCTCGGGTCTATCTTCAGCACGGCGATGGAAGAGTTTCTGAGCCGCGCCCGCGCCGAATTGGCCGAGGTGTTTGATCCATGCGAACGGTTGCGGCGCTTCGCCCATTTGCATTTGACCCTGCTCGAACAGGAGCGCGACATGGCAGTCGTCTTTCAGGTTGAATTGCGCCAGTCCACCAAATTCATGGAGCAGTTCTCAACGACCTATCTGGCCGACTATTTCAAGGTCATCCGCGAGATTATCGAAGACGGCCAGCGGCGCGGCCTCTTTCGCGCTCAACTCAATCCGCAAGTCGTCGCCAAAGTCATTTTCGGCGCGCTCGACGAAATGGCGACCAATTGGATTCTGAGCCACAACCAGTACACGTTGACCGCGATGGTCGAGCCGGTGCTGGATATTTTGCTGAATGGCGTGAGCGGTGCGCCGTCGCCCGTGAACCGTTAGGCTGCGCCGGAATAAAGAGGAGAGAGATAACGGAACAGACGGAAACAACGGAACAAACTGAACCTGACCTGACAATCAGTTTGAGACTTCCGTCTGTTCCGTTATCTCCGTCTGTTCCGTTATCTCTCTCCTCTTCCCATTGAAAATGGCATTAACCGAAGCCCCTATCACCACGCTCAACGATCTCTTCCGCCAAGCCACGGCGGCGGACAAATCAGGCTTGCTCAATTTCAAAAAAGGCGGCCAGTGGCAAACGCTCTCCGCGCACGAACTGGCGGAATGCGTGCACGCCGCTGCAATGGGCTTGTATGCGCTGGACGTGCGTGCGGGTGACCGCGTCGGCATTCTGGCGGAAAACAGCGTCGAATGGATCATTGCCGACCTGGGTGTGTTGAATTGCGGCGCGGCGGATGTGCCGATTTACGCCACCCAAGCGCCCAAACAGGTGCAATACATCCTGCAAGACGCGGGCGTCGAAGTGCTCTTCATCTCTAATCAAGCCCAATATGACCGCGTGCGTGACGTGCTGCCCGCCACTAAACTGCGCGCGCTCATCGCCTTTGAACCAATTCAAGCCAGCGGGCGTGTGTTGCCCTTTGAAGAGTTTCTGAACTGGGGCCGTGCCGCCGCCAGCACCGAACCGGAGCTTTACGAAAGCCTCAGCCACAGCGTCACCGCCGATTCGCTCGCAACATTGATTTATACATCGGGCACCACCGGCGATCCCAAAGGCGTCATGCTCTCGCACGGCAATTTGCTGGCGAGCGTGCTCATCAATCACCGCGACGCCGAACTAAAAGAAAGCGAAACCGCGCTGAGCTTCCTGCCCTTCTCGCACATCTTTGAACGTAGCACGATCTATCTTTACCTGCACGCCCGCGTCACGACTTACCTGGCCGAAAGCATTGAGACCGTCGCGGCCAATTTACGGGAAGCGCGCCCGCATTTTTTCACCAGCGTCCCGCGTCTGTTTGAAAAGATGTATGCCAAGACGCTCGAAAAGGCCGAAGCCAGCGGCAAGCTGACCGCCGCATTGGCCGAGTGGTCTTTTGACTTAGCCCGCCAATGGGCGCGGTTGGCCAGTGAGAACAAACCCATCCCGGCGCTGCTCGGTTTCAAACACAAACTTGCCGATAAACTGATTTTGTCGAAATGGCGCGCGGCGCTGGGCGGACGCATCCGCGTGCTGGTCGCGGGTGGCGCGGCCTTGCCCGAAGATTTGGCCTATGTCTTTTATGGCGCGGGCCTGCCGATTTATCAGGGCTACGGTTTGTCAGAAAGCTCGCCGACGATTTCCTGCAACAACCCGCGCGAAAACCGCATCGGTTCGGTCGGTCGCCCGCGCCCTGGCGTCAGCGTGCGCATTGCCGAGGACGGCGAAATTCTGGCCGCCGGGCCGAATATCATGCAGGGCTATTACAACCGCCCCGACGAAACCGCCGCCGCGTTGGAAACCCATGCTGAGGGCCGCGTCTGGTTGCACACCGGCGACATCGGCCATCTGGATGCGGACGGGTTCTTGTACATCACCGACCGCAAGAAGGATTTGCTGAAGACTTCGGGCGGCAAATACATCGCGCCGCAACCGATTGAGAACGCGCTCAAACGCAGCCGCTTCATCAATCAAGTCGTCGTCATCGGCGATGACCGCAAATTCCCTGCCGCGCTGATCGTGCCGCAGATGGAGATGCTGAAAAGTTACGCCGAACTGAAGCACATCAAATACGCCGATCCGCGCGAATTGCTGACGCAGCCGCAAATCATTGACCTGTTCGAGCGCCAGGTTGCCAAGTTCAGCGGCGAGTTGGCGCAATACGAAAAGCTCAAAGGCATCGCGCTGCTAGAGAAAGAACTGACCATCGAGAGCGGCGAATTGACACCCACGCTGAAGGTCAAACGGCGCGTCGTCAATGAAAAGTATCGCGCGGTGATTGATCGGCTTTACGCTGAAAAAGAAGCGCAACATGCAGCGCGTGCTTGAATCTTATGAGCTTGAATCGTAACTGCTCAGCCCCAACGGGGCGACATAAAGAAGCCCGGTGCTTTGTACCGGGTGAGCAGGCGGATATTTGCCAAGCCCCAACAGGGCGCAATAGCAATAGTTATTCTGCCCCGTTGGGGCTTACTTGATATGATGGTTTGTTCCCAGGGCGTTGCCCTGGGCTTCTTTACGTCGCCCCGCTGGGGCTGAGCAGTTACGCTGAACCAATGAGCGAACACTTGCCCGTCCAATTGAAGATCACGCGCATCGCCAAACATACCCCCGGCATCTGGAGCTTTTTTATGCGGGCAGCGGATGGCACGCTGCCCAGCTTTCAAGCTGGGCAAGTCGCGGTGCTTGAAATGGTGGATCATCAACCGACCTACATTGCCTTCGCCTCTTCACCGGAAGAAGCCGAATACGAGTTTTTGATCAAACGCAGCGCCGCCCCGAATATCAGCAGCGCGCTCTTTGAACCGCAAATTGCCGAGCCAGTCCGGCTGCAACAAATCATCGGGCGCGGTTTTCCCGTCGAAGATTACAATGGTCACGATCTGGTTTTCGTCGCCATGGGCACGGGCCTCGCGCCGCTGCGTTCCGCGCTGCGGCACTTGTTTCACCAACGCGAGAACTATGACCGACTGATCGTGCTTTACGGCGCACGCACGCTCGACGATTTTTGCTTTGAAGACGAGATGACGACCGAATGGCGCGCCCACGGCGTCGAGCTACGCCAGGTGCTGAGCCAGCCCGACAACGAATGGAGCGGGCCGACGGGTTATGTGCAAAGCCTGCTTGATCACATCATCCCCGAATTGCAACAGCCGGTCGCGCTGGTCTGCGGTTCGCCGAAGATGATGGCGGAGACGAAAGAGCGGCTGCTGGCGCTCGGCTTTGCGCCGGACAAGATTTTGACGAACTATTAAACCCAGATGGCTGCCGAATACGACAACCTGTTGAAGTATCTGACCGAACACCACGGCGCGGCGCTGGCTTCGTGGTTGTTGGGGCGGCCCATCGGCGCGCACATCCGCCTGCTCAAATCCGAATTGTCGTTGCAACCGATCCGCGCCGATTGGCTGGCGCAATTCGATCTGGACGAAGAAATCCTACACGTCGAATTTGAGACCGACCCGGCCAAGAGCGATGTGCCATTACCTTTGCGGATGCTTGATTATTTCGTGCGCACCTATCGCCGCGAAGGCAAACCGGTGCGCCAGGTAGTCATCGTGTTGGCTGAAACCGGCGCGCCGATTCCCGACGAATTCCACGTCGGCGACACCTATCACCGGTACCGGGTCGTCAAGCTGTGGGAACAAGACCCCGCGCCGTTGCTGACTGCGGAGGGCCTGTTACCTTTGGCCGTGCTGGCACGCACGCCGGAGCCAGAAAAGCTCTTGCACGAAGTTGCCGAACGGGTGCAAAACATCGCGCAAGCAGACACACGCGCGGATTTGACCGCCGCCGCGTTCATGCTGGGCGGCTTGCGTTTCAACAAAACGCTGCTGCGCAGCCTATTCAGGGAGGAAATCATGATTCAATCTTCATCGTACCTGGATGTCGTGGAAAGAAGCGAGCAACGCGGCGAGCAACGCGGCGAGCAACGCGGCGAGCAACGCGGCTTGAATCTGGGCCGGCTGGAATTGCTGAAGGAGCAATTGAGTTATCGCTTTGGCACGCTCTCTGAGGCCGTGCAAAAGGCGCTGAACGAACTCGACTTGCTCGGACAAGTTCAATTGAGTCACGCGCTCTTTGACTTCAAATCCGCTGACGAGCTGACCACCTGGCTCGAACAGCACCAACCCAAAAACGGCGCGGTCTAAGGCAAGCTGCGCCAGGTTTATTTGCGGAGACTATTCATTATGCAAATCCGAAAAGCCGCCGTGTTGGGCGCGGGTGTCATGGGTGCACAGATCGCCGCGCACCTCGCCAACGCCGGCGTTCCCTGTTTGTTGCTCGACATTGCGCCCGCCGTACTGACGCCCGAAGAAGAGACCAGGAAATTGACGATTGAATCCCGCGCCGTCCGCAATCGCATCGCGCAGACCGGGCTGGAGGCGGCGATCAAAGCCAAGCCCGCCGCCTTCTTTGTGCCTGAACTGGCCAGTCTGGTCGGCGTCGGCAACTTTGAAGACGACCTGTCCCGGCTCAAAGAGTGCGACTGGATCATCGAAGCCATCATCGAAAAGCTCGACATCAAACGTTCGCTGTATGAGCGCATCGAACCGCATCTGAATCCGACCGCAATCATCACCTCGAATACGTCGGGGATTCCGCTCGCCTCGTTGGCCGAAGGGCGTTCAGACAATTTCCGCCAGCGTTTTCTGGGCACGCACTTTTTCAATCCGCCGCGCTATTTGCACTTGCTCGAAATCATCACGACGCCTGAAACAGACCCGGCGGTGACTGCCTTCATGGCGGATTTCTGCGACCGCACGCTGGGCAAAGGCATCGTTTACGCCAAGGATACGCCCGGCTTCGTCGCCAATCGCATCGGCAATTTTTCGATGTTGAATACCTTCGGCGTGATGCAGGATTTGGGCCTGACCTTTGAGGAAGTGGACGCGCTGAGCGGCACCGCCATCGGCCACGCCAAGAGCGCTTCGTTCCGCACGCTGGACATCGTAGGCTTGGATACGGCTTACAACGTGGCGCGCAACCTTTACGCCGCGCTGGTCAACGACGAGAAGCGCGAGGCGTTCAAGGTGCCTGCGTTTATGCAAGCGATGGTCGAGCGCAAGTTGCTCGGCAACAAAACCAAGGGCGGCTTTTACAAGAAAGTCGGCAACGACATTCTGACGCTCGACACCGCGACGTTTGAATATCGCCCGCAACAGAAAGCCCAATTCGCTTCGCTCGGTGCGGCCAAGCAAATCGAAAAGCTGACCGAACGGCTGTCCGCGCTGGTTTACGCGCAGGACAAAGCCGGTGAATTCCTCTGGCGCACGCTGTCGGAGACGGCTATTTACGCTGCCAACCGCATCCCCGAAATCGCCGACAACATCGTCGAGATTGATAACGCGATGAAATGGGGCTTCGCGCACGAACTGGGTGTGTTTGAAAAGTGGGACGCCATCGGCCTAGTCAAATCCGTCGAACGGCTAAAAGCCGAAGGCCGCGCGCTTCCGGCCAACATCGAAGCCATGCTCGCGAGCGGCGCGACCAGTTTTTACAAAAGCGAAAATGGCGTGCGGCAATACTTCGATTTCACCAGCAATTCGTACCAGCCGGTGCCGACACCTGCGGGCATCACGATTCTCAAATCGCTCAAAGACCAGAGCAAAGTCGTCAAGAAAAACTCTGGCGCAAGCCTGATTGATCTGGGCGACGGCGTGCTTTGCGTTGAATTCCACGCGAAGATGAACGCGCTGGGCGGCGATCAACTGGGCATGATTCAAGCGGGCATCAAAGAGGCCGTGCAGAATTTTGAGGGCCTGGTCATCGGCAATCAAGGCGAGAATTTCTCGGCGGGCGCAAACATCATGATGATCCTGCTGGGCGCGCAGGAAGGCGATTGGGATGAACTCTCAATGGCTGTCCGCCAGTTCCAAAACACCGTCGTAAGCCTGCGCTATGCGCCCGTCCCCGTCGTCGTTGCGCCGCACGGTCTGACGCTCGGCGGCGGTTGCGAAATGACCATGCACTCGACACGCGCCGTGGCAAATGCGGAAACCTACATCGGGCTGGTCGAAGTCGGCGTCGGCCTGTTGCCCGGTGGCGGCGGCACCAAAGAAATGGCCCTGCGCGCGGGCGATGCGGCGGCAGCCAATCCTGGCGCCGATCATTTCGAATTGCTCAAGCGCAACTTTGAACTGACCGCCATGGGCAAAGTCGCCACGAGCGCCGCCGAAGCCCGCAACTGGGGCATCCTGCGCAATACCGACCGCATCGTGATGCACCGCTCGCGCGTCATCGAAGAGGCCAAGCAAGCCGTACTAACGCTGGCCCGCGAAGGCTACCGCGCACCGCAACCGCGCCAGGATGTCTTGGTGCTGGGCGATGCGGCGCTGACCAAATTCAAGCTGGGCATGCACATGATGAAACGTGGCGGCTACATCTCCGACCACGATGCGCTGATCGGGACGAAGATCGCGTATGTCATGTCAGGCGGCAATCTCTCGCGTCCGAGCAAAGTCAGCGAACAATACCTGCTCGACATCGAACGCGAAGCCTTTGTGAGTTTGTGCGGAACGAAGGCTTCGCAAGAGCGTTTGGCGTTTATGTTGAAGACGGGCAAACCGCTGAGGAATTGATTATGCCGACGGTGTTACGTCGGGCCGTACAGTTTTATCTTCTTTAGCTCTGACCGGGGCGAGCCGGTGCATATTCACGTGAAACGCGACAAGCAGCTTGCCAAGTTCTGGTTAGACCCGGTCACGGTTGCCTATAATCGCGGCTTCGCGGAACACGAACTGAAACAAATTGAGTGGCTCGTGCGCGAACATCAACCGGCACTTGTGGAGGCTTGGCATGACTTCTTTGGCGCTTGAAACAATCCCCACCGCCGTTGCGGTGTCAGTCACCAACGAAAAGCTAACGGTCGAGTTGGCAGATGGGCGCTCGCTCACGGTGCCGCTGGCGTGGTATCCGCGCTTGCTGCACGGATCACCGGCAGAGCGGCAGGCCTGGCAATTATTGGGCGAGGGTTACGCGATTGAGTGGCCCGAACTCGACGAACACATCGGGATCGAAGGCTTACTGGCAGGCAGACCGAGCGGCGAAAGCCAACGCTCGTTGGAACGCTGGCTGATAGCGCGAGAAGCAAACTAGCTCGGTTTTCACTTCGGTGTACGGGAAAACCACTGAGCGGCGAGACGGTACCGCGCGCGTCAGCAAGCGGTGCTTGAGCAGTTGAACAATGACGCAACGTCGCTACGCCGCTTACTGACGCGCGCGGTACCGTCTCAACACTTCGTCCCATACACGCAACTGCAAACCGATCTAAGAGAGGAAGTCACAATGAAATTGCCGCAATGGCTCTACCAGTTTTCATTCAAGCGCGAACCAATCTGAATTTTGGTCTTCAGCTTGGTTGTGCCGTTAATTGCATTCTGGCTGCGGTAATCATTCTCTAGCTCGCGCGTTGAAGCAACGTCTGCACAAAGGCGGAACAAGGAGAAAGAATATGAAAAAGCTACCGCTACACGTACCAGCACGAAGGCATGTGGAATTCCTTCGTCAACGTCGTCTTGCCGTTGCTGGCCGTGCTGATCGCCATCATCGCGCGCCTGCTGGCGCGCTGAGGTATAGCAAGGAGGTCGTATGCAAACGAATGAAGCTGTCAGTCAACAAACAATTCAACAAGCCGTGATTGAAAAACTGGCATGGCTCTCGCTGGAAAGGCAGAAAGAAGTGTTGACCTTTGCGGAAGAGATGGCGCAGGCTGAGGCCAAGCCATCCAAATTCCGCGCCTTGTTTGAAAAAGCGGCGCAAGACGTGCCGCCGGAAGCGTGGGATGAAGTTCCATCTGACGCTTCGTCCCACATTGACCGCTATCTTTATCGCAATTTGGGAAAACACCCGACAAGCGTTTCGTTCAAGTAAGCTTTGTCGTTTTGATTTGAGGAGAAACACCAATGCGTGAAGCAGTTATCGTCAACGCCCTGCGCACTGCCGTCGGCAAAGCGCCGCGCGGCATTTTGAAAGACCAACGCCCGGATGATCTGGCCGCCGCCGTCATGAAAGACCTGCTGGCGCGGCATCCAGAAGTCGCGCCCGCCGAGATCGAAGACGTCGTCATCGGCTGCGCCACGCCCGAGGCGCAACAGGGCATGAATATGGCGCGGCAAGCGGCGTTGCTCGCGGGCATTCCCAACACGGCCTCGGCGGTCACGATCAACCGTTTCTGCTCATCCGGCCTGCAAGCCATCGCGCAAGCCGCCGAACACATTATGTGCGGCTTCGCTGACGTGGCGATTGGCGCGGGCGCGGAGTCCATGTCGCTGTTGCCGATGGGCGGGCACAACCTATCGCCCAATCCAACGTTGGTGGATAGCTATCCCGACACCTATTTGAACATGGGCCTGACGGCGGAAAACCTGGCGCGCAAATACGAAATCTCGCGTGAACAGCAGGACGAATTCGCCGTGCGTTCGCACAACAACGCGGCGGCGGCGATTGACGCGGGCAAGTTCAAAGACGAAGTCGTGCCCTTCATCGTGCGCGCGCGCGAACTCGAAACCGATGCCAAAGGGCGCGGGCGCATTCGTGAACGCGAACTGGTTTTTGAAATTGACGAAGGCGTGCGCCGCGATACGACGCTGGAAGGACTGGCGAAACTGCGTCCGGCCTTTCACGCCAAAGGCTCGGTGACGGCGGGCACTTCGTCCCAGATGTCGGACGGCGCGGCGGCGGCGCTGGTGATGTCGCGCGAAAAGGCCGAGGCGTTGGGCTTGCAACCGCTGGCGCGCTTTGTCGCTTATGCCACCGGCGGCGTCGCGCCCGAAGAAATGGGCATCGGCCCAGTCGTGGCGATTCCGAAGGCGCTGAAGATTGCCGGTCTCACGCTGGCCGACATTGACTTGATCGAACTGAACGAAGCCTTTGCCGCGCAGGCGCTCGCGGTGATGAAAGTGCTCGGCCTCGATCTGGAACACACCAACGTCAACGGCGGCGCGATTGCGCTGGGCCATCCGCTGGGCTGTACGGGCGCGAAACTGACGGCGACGTTGCTGTACGAAATGAAGCGGCGCGGCGCACGTTACGGCATGGTCACGATGTGTGTGGGCGGCGGCATGGGCGCGGCGGGCATTTTTGAGAACTTGATGAGATAAAACACCTCCCACGAAGCCACACGAAGAGGACACGAAGTGATTCGCTGTCTTCGTGTCCTCTTCGTGTGGCTTCGTGGGAGAATTTCTTAAGGAGACAATACCAATGGCAGCAGCGGCAATGGAAAAAGAGATCATCAAAGGCGGCGGGTTCTTACTGCAAGAGACCCAACCCGGCACCGTCTATTCGCCCGAAGATTTCAGCGACGAACAGCGGATGATCGGGCAAACGACGCAGGAATTCTTTGACAAAGAAGTCATTCCCAAACACGACTTGATCGAGAGCAAGGATTACGAAGTCCAGCGCCAGTTGATCAAAGAGGCCGCCGATCTGGGCCTGATCAATGCACACATTCCCGAAGAGTATGGCGGGTTGGAACTCGATCACGTCTCAAACATGCTGATCGCCGAATACATGTCTGGCCAAGCTTCGTTCTCGACCGGCTTTGGCGCGACCACCAGCATCGGATTGCTGCCGATTGTTTTATTCGGCACGGCTGTACAGAAAGAAAAGTACCTGCCCAAAATCGGCAGCGGCGAATGGGTCGGCGCCTATTGCCTGAGCGAGTCGGGTTCTGGCTCTGACGCGTTGGGCGCGAAATCCACGGCGCGGTTGAGCGAGGATGGCGAGCATTGGATTTTGAATGGCGAGAAGATGTGGATCACCAACGGCGCGTTTGCCGATGTGCTGACGGTCTTCGCCAAAGTGGACGGCGAGAAATTCACCGGCTTTATTCTCGAACGCAACGACCCCGGCGTCAGCCACGGCAACGAAGAGCACAAGCTGGGTCAGCGCGGCTCTTCGACCACGCCGATCCTGATGCAGGACGCCAAGATTCCGAAAGACCGCTTGCTGGGTGAAATCGGCAAAGGTCACCTGATCGCCTTCAACGTGCTGAACTTTGGCCGCATCAAGATGGGCGCGGGCGCGATTGGCGGCAGCAAGCGCGTGCTGGGTCAGTCCGCGAGATATGCCGCCGAACGCCATCAATTCGGACGTGCCATCGCCACCTTCGGCGCGATCAAATACAAGCTGGCTGAGATGGCGGCGAAAATCTACGCTGCCGAATCGGCGGTCTATCGCACCGCTGGGATGATCGAAACCAAAGAAGAAACGATTGACAAAAAGAACCCCGCCGAATTTATGAAGGCCATCGAGGAATACGCCATCGAATGCGCCATCATCAAAGTCGCGGGCACCGAGATTCTGTTCTATTGCGCGGACGAAAACGTCCAGATTCACGGCGGCAACGGCTTCACCGAAGATTACCCGGCGGAAGGCGTTTACCGCGACTGCCGCGTCAACCGCATCTACGAAGGCACCAATGAAATCAACCGCCTGCTGATTCCCGGCCAACTCATCAAACGTGCGATGAAAGGCGGACTGCCGCTGTTTGCCGCTGCAATGAAGTTACAGGAAGAGTTGCTGGCCGGGCCTTCCTTTGACACTGACGAAGACGACGCGCCGCTCGCCAAAGAGCGCAAGTCAGCGGCCAACGCCAAGAAAGTCGCGCTGATGCTGGTCGGTTCCGCCGCGCAAAAATTCCAGGCGGCCCTGCCCGAACAGCAAATGGTGCTGTGCTGGGCGGCGGATGTCATCATCGAAACCTTCCTGATTGACAGCGCCATCGGCCGCACCGCCAAGCTGATCGGACGCGATGGCGCGGACAAACACCAGGCCGCGATTGACGCGACCCAGCTTTACACGCACGACGCGCTCAACCGCATCGAGGTCTCCGCCAAAAACGCTCTGGCTGCGATCTTTGACGGCGACGATTTGCGGATGGCGCTGGGCGCGTTGAAACGGTTCACCAAACAGGAACCCATCAACACTGCTGCGATTCGTGAACGGCTGGCGGATAAGGTCGTCGCAGCGGGCGGCTACATTTTCTAAATGGATCAAGACAGTACCGCGCGCGTGAGCAAGCGGAGCCGTCACTTGCCGCTTAATGGGCGTGACCTCCACCAACCGCTTGCTCACGCGCGCGGTACTGTTCAAGGCAGCACAAGCAATGCCCGTCAATCCCAACCTCCCCATCATTGATGCCTGGGCGCAACCCGCCCGCCACGAAGCCGCCGCCAAGCTGCCTGAAGTCGTCCGCCTGTTTCAACAATCCGGCACGGCGCATCTGCTCGAAACCGAATTGAGCGCCGCGCAAGTTGTCGAAGCGATGGATCGCGCGGGCATTCAAATGCTGATGCTGTCGGCGTGGCACCGCCCCGGCCAATGGATCACGCACAACGATGTCGTCGCCGAGATGGTCGCGCAATTCCCTGACCGGTTCTGTGGCGTTGCCGCCGTCAATCTGGAAAAGCCCGTCGAGGCTGTGCGCGAGTTGGAACGCGCTGTCAAAGAACTGGGCTTCAAAGCACTCCGCGTAATCCCCTGGCTGTGGCAGCGTCCGCCGAATGACAAGTTTTACTTTCCGCTCTACGTCAAATGCATCGAGTTGGACATTCCCTTCTGCACGCAGGTCGGCCACACCGGCCCGTTGATGCCTTCGGAAACCGGACGGCCCGTGCCCTACCTTGACGAAGTCGCGCTCGTCTTTCCCGAACTCAAAATCGTCGCCGGGCACATCGGCTTCCCCTGGACGGACGAAATGATTGGCGTGGCGTGGAAGCACGAGAATGTCTTCATTGACACCTCGGCGTACCTGCCGCGCTACTATCCGCCGCAGTTGCTGCATTACCTGAAAAGTTACGGACAGGACAAGGTGCTGTTTGGCACGAACTTCCCGCAGTTGTCGTTGGAGAAATGCGTGCAGCAGGTGCAGGAGCTTGGTTTGCCAGAAGCAGTGCAAGCGAAGTTTCTGTTTCAAAATGCTCAGCGAGTCTTCAAGCTGTAATTATGCGCATCGAACAACTCACCATCCCCACCCCCTTCCCCGTCGGCCCCATCAACATTTATCTGGTGATGGACGATCCGCTCACGCTGATTGACACCGGCCCCAAAACGCCCGCAGCGCTGGCCGCCCTGCGCGAACAGTTGCGCGCCTTGAGCTTCAAACTCGCCGACATTCAGCGTGTCATCCTCACGCACACGCACGAAGATCATTGCGGGTTGGCGGGGGTGATTCAGCAGGAATCCGGCGCGCGCGTGCACGTGCACGAATGGGAGTTCCACAACATCAGCGAACACCGCCAGACGCGCGTCAACCGCGACTTGCTGCGGCGCACGGGGGTTCCGGCAGAAGACCTGGAGCACATCGCGGGGCGTTACGATTTGATTCACCATTTCGCCGACGCCGTGCCCGATGTTGTGGCTTACCGCGACGAACACGAATTCAGTTTTGCCAGCGGCGCGTTGCGCGTCGTGCATACGCCAGGGCACACGCCGGGCAGTTGCTGTTTGCTGCGCGAGAGCAACCGCCTGCTGCTCGCGGGCGATACGATCCTCAAAAACATCACGCCCAATCCGGTGCTCAACGCCAACCCGCTCGCGCCCGAACGCCGCTTCCCTGCCCTGGGTGAATACCTGGTTTCGTTGGCGCGCATTCGGACGCTCGCGCCGACATTGATCCGCACGGCACACGGCGGCGACGTCACCGATTACGAAGAGTATTTCCACGGCCTCGTGCGCCACACGCAACAGCGCCAAACCAAAGTCATCAGCCTGGTGCCCGCCAGCGGCACGACCGCTTGGGAAATGTCCAAGCTGCTGTTCCCGCACGTCAAAGACATCAACCGCTTCCTGGCTGTTTCTGAAACGGTAGCGCATCTGGATTTCGCCGTCGCTGAGGGGCGTTTGCGGATGGAAGGTGGCGCAATGGCTGACGCTTATTTTCCAGCTTGATCCGTTAAGCGGCGCAACCCCCGTGTGCGAATTGACAGCCTTCCACACCTGCGTTAGCGTGCCGCCATCTTTTGCAATCGAAGTTTCGTCGTAACCGAACCGCTCTCAACCTAACAATCCAACCACCCGCAGGAGTAGCGCGATGTCTGACTTACTCGTTCGACCTGCAACGCTCAATGGCCTTTCGGGCGAGACGCTCAACGTCACACCTGCCCAGACGGGGTTTGAGTATCTGAACTTCCGTGCCCGCACGCTGGCCCAAGGCGAAACATATCCGGGCTACACCGATGGCAACGAACTCGGCCTGGTGGTGCTGGGCGGCACGTGTTCGGTGGAATCGCCCGCCGGTTCGTGGCCACACCTAGGCAGTCGCGCGAATGTTTTTAGCGGCATGCCGGCGGCGCTGTATCTGCCCATCCACACCGAATTCACCATCACCGCCGAGCGCGCTTGCGACCTGGCGTTTTGTTATTGCCGCGCCGAAGAGAGCTTCCCCGCGCGCCTGATTCGCCCGGAAGATGTCGAGGTCGAAGTACGCGGCGGCGCGAACGCTACGCGGCAGATCAACCACATCATCAAACCCGAATTCCCGGCCCAGCGTTTGTTGGTTGTCGAGGTCTATACGCCCAGCGGCAACTGGTCGAGCTATCCGCCGCACAAACATGACGTGCACAATCCGCCCGCCGAAGTGGATTTGGAAGAGGTCTACTACTACCGCATTGACAAGCCGGAAGGCTACGCGATTCAAAAGGTCTACACGCCCGATCGCCGTATTGACGCGACGTTGTCGGTGCGCGACGGCGAATTGGTGCTCATCCCCGAAGGCTACCACCCGGTCGTCGCGGCACACGGTTACAACGTCTATTACCTGAATGCCCTCGCCGGGAGTGCGCGTTCGATGGCGGCGTCGGATGATCCAGACTATGCGTGGGTGCGGGCGGAATGGCGAGAGACAGACCCACGCGTTCCACTGGTAAAGTAACAATGAGCATCAAAAAACAAATTATGCTTCCTGGTTGCTGGTTGGGCCTTTGCGCTTTATTGGCGACGGCTTGCCAAACTCCGCCAACACCCAGCCCCGCCCCATCGAATGCCTTGCCTGCGACGCTAGGCCAGATGGCAACGGAGTATTACAAGTGGCGTAACGAAAACTATCCCGTGGCGAGTAGCGATATGGGGCTGCACGACTGGGATGGCAAGCTGACTGATTTTTCTGAGCCAGCCGTCAAAGCGCGCCGCGCATACGTCAAACAACTGCTGGCCCAAGTGCAGGCCATGAATACGGCCAACTGGGGCCGTGATGAGCGCGTGGATTGGTTGCTCTTGCGCGTCCAATTGGAATGGCCGGTCTTCTTTGACCGGGTCATGCAGTATGAAGAGACCAACCCGCAGGTTTATGTTGACGAATGCAGTAACGCGATCTTTTCGCTGCTCAAAAAAGAGTATGACGCTCCGCGCACACGCGCCGTGGCCGCGACTGCGCGGTTGCGCCAGATGCCAGCGCTGCTCAAGCAGGGGCAACAGAATTTGCAACGCCCCGTGCAGCTTTACGCAAAACTGGCAATTGATTCGGCGCGCGCGATTGACCCGCTCTTTAACGATAGCTTGGCGGTTATTGCCAAAGGCCTGACGACGAATGAAACCGTTGAGTTAATGCAAGCACGCTCTGAAGCGTTGCTGGCGATTCACATGTTCGCCGATTGGCTGGAGCAGGGCTTGCCAAAAATGCCGGCGTGGGCGCCGATGGGCGAAGAGAACTACAACTATCTGCTGAAGCATTTGTATCTGCTGCCGCTCGACGCCAACCAAGTGGAGATGCTCGGCCAAGCGGAATTGGCGCGTTATCGTGCGTTGGAATCACTGCTGGCGGATCCAAAGCTGGCGGATCCCGATCCGGCGCGCAGCCGCAATGTCCCGCCGGATCAAGCCGCTTTCCTGAAAGCCTACGAAAGCCGGCAAACCGAGATGATCAAGTTTTTGCAAGAGCACAAGCTGGTTACGCTGCCCGCGTATCTCGGTCAGTTCTACATCCGCCAGTTGCCTGAAGCTTTCAAACCGACCAGCCCGGGCGGCTTTATGAATGCGCCGGGCGTGTACGATAAAGACAGCAGCGGTTTCTATTTCATCCCAACCTACAATCCAAAGAGCCAGAACTTCTACATTCGCGCCGCAATTGAAGACCCGCGCCCGCTACTTGGACACGAAGGGATTCCCGGCCACTTTCTGCAAGCTTCGATTGCCAATCATCTCACTGACGAGATTCGGCGGCAGCACGGCGATGGTGTAACGGCCGAAGGCTGGGCGCTGTATACCGAAGAGATGCTGACGCGCACGGGCCTTTATCCCGACAACTCTGCGGCGCAAGGCCAGGTGCTGCGTTTGTCGCGCTACCGCGCGGCGCGCATCGGCGTCGACGTCAATCTGCAAACCGGCAAATGGACGTTTGAACAGGCCGTCAAATACTTTCAAGAAGCAGGCGGGCTGGATCGCGAAGCGGCGGAAGGCGAAGCGGCGGGCGCGGCTGCGACACCCTCGCAGAAGATCACCTACATGGTCGGCAAGTGGCAAATCATGCGCTTGCTGGGCCGTTATCGTGACCGGCAAGGCGCGCAGTTCCAGTTGGGAAAATTCCACGATGATCTGTTAAAGCACGGCAGTCTGCCATTGTCGGTCATCGAATGGTTGTTGCTCGATGATGCGACGACACTGGAGCAAGCACTGAAATGAGCCAACACAAGTTCGACATTTTGTGCATGGGCCGCGCGCTGCTTGATCTGTACGCGAATGAAGTCGGCGTGCCCTTTGCCGAAGTGCAAAACTTCGCGGCCTATGTCGGCGGCTGTCCGGCGAACATCTGCGTCAGCGCGCGGCGCTTGGGCTTGCGCGCGGCAATGTTGTCGGCGGTCGGCGATGATCTGGTGGGCGATTTCGTGCTCAATTTCATGCAGCAAGAAGGCGTGGTAACTGACTTCATCACGCGCAAACCCGGCCATCGCACCAGCGCCGCCGTCGTCAGCATTCAGCCGCCCGATAAATTTCCGCTGGTCTATTACCGCGATAATTGCGCCGACATCGAACTCACGATTGACGACGTGCTGGCCGCGCCGCTGGCCGCGAGCCGCGCGCTGTTGCTGTCGGGCACGGGCCTGAGCCGCGAACCATCGCGCAGCGCGACGTTGTGCGCGGCAGAGCTTGCCAAACAAGCGGGCACGACGGTCTTTCTCGATTTGGATTTGCGCGCCAACCAATGGCATGACGCACGGGCTTACGGCGTGACGGTGCGCTCAGCTTTACGGTTGGTAGACGTGGTCATTGGCACCGAAGACGAAATCAAAGCCGCAATGCTCATCCAGGCCGCGAACTTTTCGGTCACACAGACGCACGTGGCCGACACGCATTTGCAAGGCGATGTGCAAGCGGCCATCGCGGCATTGCTCGCCGCCGGGCCAAGCGTCGTCGCGTTGAAACGCGGGGCTGAACGCACGACGGTGTTCACGCGCGATTCAACCGTAGATGCCGCTGCTTTTCCGGTCGAGATTTACAACACGCTGGGTGCGGGCGATGCTTTTGCGGGCGGTTTCATTTACGGTTATCTGCAAGGTTGGGACTGGCAACGCGCGGCACGGATGGGCAATGCCTGCGGCGCGATTGTCGTGACGCGGCACGGTTGCTCGAAGTTCATGCCATACGAACAGGAGGCGCTTGATTTCATCGCGTCGCACGGAGGATTTTAGTTGAGCGCGTTTCAAGCCAAAGCATTTCTGCCCGCGTCCGTGCTGGCGCGCCTCACCGACGCGCGCGTCAACGATCCTGAAACCGCCTGGCGCCTGGCGCAAACACGGCCACAACGCGCGCCACTGACGACGGATGGCCGCTTGAACATCCTCGCCGCCGATCATCCGGCGCGGCGCGTGACGGGCATTGGCAATGATTCGCTAGCGTTGACCAACCGGCACGATTACCTGGCGCGCATCATGCGCGTGTTGCAGTGCACGCAGGTGGACGGCGTGATGGCGACGATGGACGTTCTGGAAGACCTGCTGGTGCTTGATGATTTTTTGCGTCAGGCAGGCCGGCCCGTCTTGCTCGACGGCAAATTGCTCATCGCCAGTTTCAACCGTGGCGGCCTGGCGGGCGTAGCTTGGGAAATGGATGACCCGTTGACCGGCGCCAATGCGCAGACTTGTCTGGATTGGAATCTGGATGGCGCGAAGCTTTTGTTGCGGCTCTGCGATGACGAACCGGCTTCGCTGAATACATTGATGGCGAGCGCGCAGGCGATCAATGAAACCAATGCGCTGCGCCTGCCGATGTTTTTGGAACCGCTGCCCGTCGTCAAAACTGAAGCGGGTTACAAAGTCGTCAAGACGGCTGAGGCATTGGCAAAAATCGTGGGTGTCGCCTCGGCTTTGGGCGACAGTAGCCGCTATCTGTGGTTGAAGCTGCCCTATTGCGACGGCTACGAGGCGGTCGCGCGCGCCACAACCTTACCGATTCTGTTATTGGGCGGCGAAGCGGTCGGCGCTGCCACGCCGCTGTTGCGTGAGATTGCAGGTGGCTTGGCCGCAGGCGCGAATGTGCGCGGCGCGTTGGTCGGGCGCAACGTGCTCTATCCGGGCGCAACAGACCCATTGATCGTAGCGACTGCCATCGGTGGCATCATTCATAACAATTGGACGGTTGCAGCGGCAATCGAGAATGCAAACGCCGAACTAAGCCGCGCAGACAGCGGCAAGCCATTCTTTGATTGAGAGAAACATTCGTGTGAAGCAGTAATTTTGATCGTCGTTGAAATACAAGGTGTAAAGCCACAAAGCCCCAACGGGGCGAAATTGAATAGCCAGGGGCGTTGCCCCTGGTTGCAGATCAAAATGTTCACCAAGCCCTGAAAGGGCGAAATGCTTGTGCTTATTGCGCCCTTTCAGGGCTTGAACACTCGCTCACCTGTACCCAGGGCGTTGCCCTGGGCTATTCAATTCCGCCCTTTCGGGGCTTCACAAGGTAACTGGCTTTACTCCAATCAATCTGATCCGCTTTTGTGGAGAAAGCATGCAACCAAGGTGTCTAACAACAGCGCAGGCGCTCATCGCGTTTCTGGAACAACAGTATGTCGAACGCGACGGCCACGAGCACCAATTCTTTGCCGGTATCTGGGGCATCTTCGGGCACGGCAACGTCGCGGGCATCGGGCAGGCGCTGCATCAGTCGCCCGACTTTCGGTATTACTTGACGCGCAACGAACAGGCGATGGTGCATACGGCAACGGCGTTTGCGAAGCATCACAATCGGCTGCGCGCGTTTGCCTGCACGTCTTCGATTGGGCCGGGCGCGACCAATATGATTACGGGCGCGGCGACGGCGACGATCAACCGGCTGCCGGTGCTGTTGTTGCCAGGCGACATCTTTGCGCGGCGAAATGTCGCGCCCGTGTTGCAACAACTCGAATCCGAACACTCGCAGGACATCTCGGTCAACGATTGTTTCAAACCGGTCTCGCGCTATTGGGATCGCCTCAACCGTGCCGATCAACTGCCCTTCGCCTTGCTCGAAGCCATGCGCGTGTTGACGTCGCCGGTTGAAACGGGCGCGGTGACGCTGGCCTTGCCGCAAGACGTGCAAACCGAAGCCTGGGATTATCCGGTGGAGTTGTTCGACAAACGCGTTTGGTACATCCCACGTCCGCAACCCGATCACACTTTGCTCGAACGCGCCGTGCAACTGATTCGGGCCGCCAAACGCCCCATGATCGTGGCGGGCGGCGGCGTGATTTACAGCGAAGCAACCGAGGCGCTCGCCGCATTCGCCGCGCAAACCGGCATTCCTGTCGGCGAAACCCAGGCGGGCAAAGGCTCGCTCAGCTTCGACCATCCGCAAAACCTGGAAGCCATCGGTGTCACGGGCACGCCCTGCGCCAACATCGTCGCGCGCGAAGCCGATCTAGTCATCGCCATCGGCACGCGGCTGGCCGATTTCACCACGGCGTCAAAGACTGCGTTCCAACATCCCGATGTGCGCTTCATCAATTTGAACATCGCGGCATTCGACGCACACAAACACAGCGCACTGCCGCTGGTCGCCGATGCGCGCGCCGGGTTGGAAGCTTTGGGCAAGGCTTTGACCGGCTATCGCGTCGCCGATGAGTACGCCACGCACATCGCTGAACTAAAACAACGCTGGGAAGCCGAAGTCGAGCGGCTGTTCAATTTGCATCACGGCCCGCCCATCGCCCAAAGCGAAGTCATCGGCATCGTCAACGCGTTCTCTGAACCGCGCGATGTGGCGCTGTGCGCGGCGGGCAGCTTGCCCGGTGATTTGCATAAACTCTGGCGCACGCGCGACCCCAAGGGCTATCACCTGGAATACGGCAATTCATGCATGGGCTACGAAATCGCGGGCGGTTTGGGCGTGAAGCTGGCTGATCCTTCGCGCGAGGTCTACGTGATGATCGGTGACGGCTCGTACCTGATGATGTCGCAAGAGATCATCACCGCCGTGGCTGAAGGCGTAAAGCTCACCATCATCATCCACGACAACCACGGCTTTTCCAGCATTGGCGGATTGTCGCAAGCGGTCGGCTCGGGCGGTTACGGCACCGATTACAAATACCGCCACACCGACACGGGCCGTTTTGACGGCGATAACCTGCCAGTAGATTTCTTGGCGAATGCGGCCAGCCTGGGCGCACACGCGATTCGCGCCACGACGCGCGAAGAGTTGCAGCGCGCGTTGGCAGAAGCCAAACGGCAAACCGTCACCACCGTCATCGTAGTCGAGACCGACAAGGAATGCCGCGTGCCCGGTTATGAATCGTGGTGGGACGTGCCGATTGCGGAAGTCTCAACCGAAGCAGCAGTACAACGCATTCGAGCGGAATATGAAAAGGCAGTGAAACAGGAGCGGTACTTTTTCTAGCTCGGATTTCAGGTCAATATCTGGGGAAAAGCGCACCCCGGGACGGTACCGCGCGCGTGAGCAAGCGGGACTTGGGATGTACCGTATTCCGCCAGACTTGACGCGCCGCTTGCTCACGCGCGCGGTAGCGTCCCAACCGCACCGCCGGTACATTACAATTGCAAACGCGGAAATCTGGTAGCTATGGCAGTTTCGTCGGTTAATTCTCGTTTTACATAAACATAACGAATCACTGATCTGCCGCTGATACCAGACAGGCAAAATCCTCTTCGGACAAGGCTGGGATCGAATCCATCAGCGTTCACCACGCGCTGTGGCGGACGTCACTCTCTTCAACTCTCAAGGAGGACTGAGCTATGCACTTCCGACGATTAGGTTTTACGCTTGCATTCACGCTGTTGCTGGCCTGCCAGGCCGTTGCGCAGCAGGAAACCGCCACCCTCACGGGCGAAGTCAAAGACGCTTCCGGCGCCGTCGTGCCGGGCGTTTCGCTCACCATCACCAACACCGCCACCGGCGTCGCGCTGAAAAGCGTAACCAATGAGCAGGGCCTCTATACCGTGCCCAGCTTGAAACCCGGCCCCTATTCCATCACGGTTGAAAAGCCCGGCTTCAAGAAATTCGTGCGCAGCGGCCTCGTCTTGCAGGTCGCCCAGGTCGCGCGCGTGGATGTCAGCTTGCAGGTCGGCGATCTGACCAACACGGTCGAAGTCACCGCAGCCGTCGCCTTGCTCGAAACCGAGACCTCTTCGCGCGGCTCGGTGATTGACCAGAAGAAGATTAATGACCTGCCGCTCAATGGCCGCGATTACAACCAACTGGCGCTGCTCTCGCCGGGCGTCTTGCCGACGACGCCGCGTTTGGCGAGCGTCAATTTCAAAGGCGCGATGAACGTCAACGGCAACCGCACCTTTAACAACGTCTTCCTGCTCGACGGCGTAGACAACATCTCGTACTCGAATTCGTTTCGCGGCGAGAACGTGCAACTCGTGCAGCCTTCCATCGAAGCCTTGCAGGAGTTCAAGATTCAGACCAACGCCTACTCCGCCGAATACGGGCGCAGCAGCGGCGCGGTGATCAACGCGACGATCAAATCGGGCACGAACGCGATTCACGGCAGCCTTTACGAATTCCTGCGCAATGAGAAACTCGATGCCAACAACTTTTTCTCGAACGCGCTGGGCCAGGCCAAACCCGTGCGCAAACGCAATCAGTACGGCGCGGCGGTGGGCGGGCCGCTGGTCAAAAACCGCACCTTCTGGTTTGCCGATTACGAAGGCTTGCGCGAACGCGAAGGCGTGCCCCGCACGCGGTTGGTGCCGACGGCGGCAGAAAAAGCGGGCTTGTTTAGCTCAGCGGTGGTTGATCCCTTCACCGCCGGACGGCCCGAATTCGGCAAAAATGCTGCGGGGCAATGGGTGATTCCACAAAACCGCTGGGACCCCGTGGCCGCCAAAGTCATTCCGTTGATTCCCGATCCCACGAACATCGTTGGCGGTGTGCCGATCTACGCTTCGACACCGATCACACGCACGCGCCAGGATCAATTCGACGTGCGTGTGGATCATCAATTCGCCACGAACCTGACCTTGTTTGGGCGCTACAGTTTTGTGGATACCAACACCTTCCGCCCCGCGCCGCTGCCGGGCTTGGGCGAAGGCTCATTTAATGATGCGTTCGGCGCGAACCTGAACCGCTCACAAGGGCTGGCGCTGGGCCTGACGTGGACGGTTTCGCCAGCGCTGGTCGGCGATTTCCGCTTCGGCTGGGCGCGCGGCAATTACTTCACTATGCCGCCAAACTTTGGCGTGGATGGGCCGGGACAAATTGGTTTGAAGAACGTGCCCAACGATCCCGCCATCGTCGGCGGCATTCCGAAGATCAACATCCAGGGCTTTGACGCGGTGGGTCGTCACACTTCGACACCGCAATTCCAAACGCCGCGTTCGTGGAATCCGCGCGCCACGTTCAGTTGGACGCGCGGCGCGCACCTGTTCAAATTCGGCGGCGAGTTCCTGAAAGTCCAAACCAAGATCAACGATCTGAACGCGACCATCGGGCGCATGAATTTCGAGAACCGCTTTACCAACCGCGCGGTGGGCGATCTGCTGTTGGGCCTGCCGTCGCAACTGGCGCTGACCAGCTTCACCGTGATGGATCAGGGCCAGCGGATGCAGTTCTATTTCTTCCAGGACGATTACAAAGTCACGTCGAAACTGACCTTGAATGTTGGCCTGCGCTACGAATACGCGACGCCGCCGGTCGAGAAAGAGAACCGCTTCGCCAACTTCGATCCCGTCACGGGCAAGGATGTCTTCGCCAAGGACGGTGGCATCTTTGAGCGTGCGCTGATTCACCCCGACCGTAACAATGTCGCGCCGCGCTTCGGCTTCGCTTATTCGCCCACCTCGCGCTGGGTCGTGCGCGGAGCTTACGGCATTTTCTACAACCACACCGTGCGGCAGGGGCGCGAAGGGTTGCTCGGCTTCAATCCACCTTTCCTGGTGGACAACCTATTGCAAACCAGCGTGACCGGCGCGGCGGCGGTGGTCTCGGCGGCGGTCTTCCGTTTAGTGGACGGCTATCCAGCGGGCCTGCTCAATCCGGCTTCGCTCGCGCCCACCATCGGACGCCGCGCGCAGGACGCCAATCAACGCACGGCTTACATTCAGCAATTCAATTTCGGCATTCAATACGAACTGCTGAAGGATTTGCTGTTCGATGTGGCCTACGTCGGCAACAAAGGGACGAAGCTGAACGGCTTCCGCAACCTGAATCAACGCGCGGTGATCACCAACGCCAATGGCTCGCAAGCCGCAGGCAATCGCCCTTATCCGGCCTTCGGCGACATTCAGTGGATGGAGAATCGCGTCGGCGCGACCTACAACTCGTTGCAGGCGCGCTTGGAAAAACGTTTCTCACACGGGTTGACGGGCTTGGTCAGTTACACCTGGGGCAAGGCGCTGACCGGTTCGCCCGATCACATCTCGACCAGCGGCGGCGGCGCGGGCTTCGACACCGGCACCTTCCGCGAACCGCAGGACGGCAACAACACACGCGCCGATCGTGGCCTGGCCGAATTCGATGTCAAGCAGCGTTTCGTGGCGAGTTATGTGTGGGAACTGCCGTTTGGCAAGGGCCGCAAGTTCGGCAATGACTGGCACAAGGCAACTGACTTTGTGCTGGGTGGCTGGCAAGTGACCGGCATCCACGCGCTGCAAGGCGGTCTGGGGCTGACGGCCACGTTGGGCGGCGGCAGCGTGTTGAACATCGGCGGCGAACGGCGCGCGCGCCCCAATCTGGTCGGCAACCCGGAACTTTCCGATTCACAACGCACACTCAATCGCTGGTTCAACGTTGACGCCTTCCAGCCCGCGTTCACGCCTTCGCCGCAAGCCTTTGGCACCGCCGGCGTCGGCGTCATGCGTGGCCCTGGCCTCGTGAATTTCGATTACACGCTGGCCAAGGACTTCCACCTGACGGAACGGAAGCGCTTCCAATTTCGGACTGAACTGTTCAATGCGTTCAATCACGCCAATTTCGGCCCGCCGAATATCGCGCGTGAAAGCACGGGCTTCGGCCAGATTCTGTCCGCTGCCAATGCGCGCATTATTCAGTTTGCGTTGAAGTTCTATTTCTAAGCGGTAAAGAGATTACGGAACAAACGGAAATAACAGAACAAACGGAAGACCTTCATTGCTGTTCAAGTTTTCAGTCTGTTCCGTTATTTCCGTCTGTTCCGTAATCTCGTCTTAACCAGCATCGTTATATCAACCAATGACACGTCTACTCTTTTCGTTTTTCTTGCTGTTGGTAGCCTGTAGCAACGGTTACGCCCAACCGCGAAATCCAAATCTAAAATCAATCATCCAGGCCAATGCGCTCGACGACTTCAACCTACCGCCCAAATCCGTCTTTGATCGCACGATGCCGCGCTATCCGAACGTCTGGTTTTATGTGGATGCCCGGCTCGCGCCGAACTACAGCGCAGCGGTCAAGCTGGTGACCAGCAATTTACGCACAGCGCTGCGGTTGCCGGAATACTTCGGGCCGTTTTCCAATCCTGAAGGCTGCGATTTCGAGGCGCGGCTGGAACACCTGCAACCGTGGGAAGTGCGCGAACAGCGCGCGCTGCAACATTCGCATTGCTTCCACCTGCGCTATTACTACTCAGCGCTGGCGCAACAGCAGCAGGAGCAAATCAAGCTGCAAGGCCGCGCGTATTATCGCCTCGCCGCCAGCGTGCATTACGAAGTCGAGCACACCAATCCCAATCACGCCGATGTCGAAAGCTGCCCGATTTGCGGGCGCACGGGCGAATACCAAGACCTTAAAGGCAATCTGGTCGAATTGGTGCATGACCCATTGGGCCTGGAGTTGCTCTTGACCGGCAAGATTCGCGGTGAGACTGTGCGCTTTGAAGACTGGGAACAGCGCGAAGTCGGCAGCGTCGCTGCGCTCAAAAACAAATTCACTGTGCAACAATTCAACTATCCGGCCAGGTCGGGCGACCGCAATACGCTACGCATCGGCATGGTCGTGCTGGGGCCGAAACGCTAACGACCTATGCAACTTTCACTTTGTCTGGAAATGCTGTTCACCGAGCAACCGTTCACCGAACGCATGAAAACGGCGGCGCGCTTGGGGTATCGCGCGGTCGAATTCTGGGACTGGCGCGACAAAGACCTGCCCGCCCTCGAAGACATGGCCTTGCGCCGCTGCCTAACCATCGCGGCCATCAGCGGCAATCGCCGCCACTCGCTGATTGATCCGTCCGAACGCGCGGGCCTAATCGAAGAGATGATGCAGGTCTTCGGCGTCGCGCGCCGCCTGCATTGTCCCAACGTCATGCTGCTCAGCGATGTGCTCGAAAGCGATGGCAGCGCCGCGCCCATCCCGCCGTTATCTGCCGAGGAAAAGACCAACAGCATTGTGGATGGTTTGCGCGAATTGGCGGGCTGGGCCGCTGACGCGGGCGTGACGCTGTTGCTCGAACCGCTCAACACCAGGCTCGATCATCGCGGCTGTTTTCTCGACAATTCGGCGCTGGGTTTTCAAATTGTGCAGCAAGTCAATCAACCCAACGTGCGGCTGCTTTACGACATTTACCACATGAGCATGATGGGCGAAAACGCGCTCGCCACCATCGAAGCCAACCTGCCGTGGATCGGCTATCTGCACGTCGCCGACATGCCCGGACGACACGAACCCGGCAGCGGCACGATTGATTACCGCGCGCTTGCGGCGCTGCTCAAGCGGGTTAATTACGACGGTTTCATCGGCATGGAATTTTCGGCACAAGCCAGCGATGAACAGGCCGCGCGCGCGCCGCAATTAGTCTTTGGCGTTTAAGAAGACTGCCACAGAGCCACAGAGCCACAGAGAGAATAGCTTGCCCGCCGCACACTTTCTCTTCCTCTCTGTGCCTCCGTGCCTCTGTGGCAACACCCTGTATCGGAGGAATTGAATGGCATCCACAATGCAAGCCATCGTCTTTCACGGCGACGGCAAATGGGGTTTGGAATCGGCCCCGCAACCGCAACTGGCCGCCCACGACGACGTATTGCTGCGCGTAGACCGCGCCGGAATCTGCGGCACCGATTTGCACATCCTTTCGACACCGCCAGGTCATCCGGCCACGCCCGGCAGCATCCTGGGCCACGAATACGTCGCCACCGTCGTGGACGCGGGTGACGGCGTGACGCATCTGCAACGCGGCGACCACGTGGTGATTGACCCGAACATCACCTGCGGCCTCTGCCAATACTGCCGCGCCGGGATGACCAACGTGTGCGAACGCATGACCACGCTCGGCATCTTTCGCCACGGCGGTCTGGCCGAATACAACGTCGCGCCCGCCAAAGCCCTGCACCGCATCAGCAATGACGTGCCGGTCGAACGCGCCGCGCTGGCCGAACCGCTGGCCTGCGTCTGGCACGCCTTTGAGAAAGCGCAACTCACGCCCGGCGAGAGCGTAGCCATTCTGGGCGCGGGGCCGATTGGCTTGCTGTTTCAATTGCTGTTCAAAGCAGCGGGCGCGGGCAAAGTCTTCCTCGTCGAACCCGCTGATTACCGCCGCCAAACCGCCGAAGAGTTGGGCGCGGACGGCGCGTTCACACCCGCAGACAGCGTCGAAGCGATCAAAGCCGCGACCGGATTGGGCGCGGACATCGTCGTGGATGCGGTTGGTTCGCTCTTGCCCGAAGCCTTGCAGTTGGTGCGCTTCGGCGGGCGCGTAATTTTGTTCGGCATGAATCTGCACGCCGAACGCACGCTGAACCAATATCACCCGACGCGCTACGAAATCACGATCATCGGCTCGTTCATCCAGCGCACCGCGTTCCCCAAAGTCGTGCGCGCGCTCGAATCCAACATCGTGCCGGTCGAAAAACTCATCACCCACCGCATCGGTTTGGGTGAACTCGGCGCGGGCCTGGAAGCCTTGCGCAATGGCCGCGCAATCAAAGTGCTGGTGCAACCTTAACCGGAGATCAACATGGCAATCCGTATCGGCAACGCCCCCGTGAGTTGGGGCATTATGGAAATCGAAGGCTGGGGCGGCCAGCAAGCTTATGGCGCGATGCTCGATGAACTGGTCAAGGCCGGTTACACAGGCACAGAGCTTGGCCCGTATGGGTATTTCCCGACCGAGCCTGCAGCGTTGCGGCACGAAATGGCAACGCGCAATTTGAACTTGGTGACGGCCTTCGTGCCGATTCCCTTGGCTGATCTCTCGGCGCACGAAGCCGGATTCGAGGAAGCGCTCAAAACCGCCAAGCTGCTGGCCGCCGCAGGTGCACGTTCAATGCTGCTGGCCGATGCGATGAGCAAAGAACGCATGTCCATCGCGGGCCGAGCCGACGCCGTGCGCGACGGCCTGACCGATGCGCAATGGGAACACGCCGCCGCCATCGTCATGCGCGTCGCCCAGGCTTGCCGCGAACTTGGCTTGGCCGTTTCGTTTCATCACCACGCGGGCACGTATATCGAAACGCCGGCTGAAATCGCGCGCTTGTTGGAAAGTACGGACGCTGCGTTACTCGGTCTTTGTCTCGACACCGGCCATTATTTTTATGGCGGCGGCGACCCGCTCACGGCGGTACAACAATATGGCCCGCGCATCCGGCATCTGCATTTGAAAGACGTGCAACCCGCTGTGCTGGACGCGGTGCGCCGTGACGGCGTGGATTTTTTGGCAGCGGTGCGGCGCGGCGTGTTTTGCGAACTGGGCCAGGGCGCGATTCCCTTCCCGCAAATCATCCAGGGCTTGCAAGCCAGCGGTTATGACGGCTGGGCCATCGTCGAGCAGGACACCGATGTCAGCCAACCGGGCGTTGAGCCTTATGCCAGCGCCGTGCGCAGCCGCCAATACTTGCGCGAAGTGATCGGCATTTGATCCGTTTTGTTACTCGGCATCTTTCATTCTCTATTCTGCATTCTCAATTCTTTCGCAGCGGCGGCCTCGATAAGCAAACCTTTCTGCCAGGATGTGATCGTGTAGAATTGAGAATGAAGCATGATTGCCGCCCGCTTGAACTCAAACATGAGCGACCAACCCGCCCTGCAAATGGAACGCATCCGCAAGACCTTCCCCGGCGTCGTCGCGCTGGATGAGGTCAGCTTTGTGTTACAGCCGGGCGAAGTGCACGTGTTACTCGGCGAAAACGGCGCGGGCAAATCCACACTGATGAAAATCCTGAGCGGGGCTTATCAGAAAACCAGCGGCCAAATCCTGCTCAACGGTCAACCCGTCGAAATCAAAAACCCCAAACACGCACAGGAACTCGGCATCGGCATCATCTATCAGGAACTCAACCTGGTGCCGCAACTCAATGCAGCCGAAAACATCTTTCTGGGGCGCGAACCGCTGCGCTACGGCCTAGTAGACCAACGCGCCATGCAACAGGCCGCCGCCGAATTGCTGACCGGCCTCGGCGTCGCATTGGACGTGCGCAAACCCGTCCGCGAACTGAGCATCGCCCAACAGCAAATGGTCGAAGTCGCCAAAGCCATCTCGCTCAACGCGCGCATCCTGATTATGGATGAGCCGACTTCGGCGCTGACCGAAAAAGAAATCGTTGAGCTGTTCGCCCGCATTCGCCAACTCAAAGCCAGCGGCGTTTCGATTGTGTACATCTCGCACCGGATGGAGGAACTGTTCGAAATCGGCGACCGCGTCACTGTCTTGCGCGATGGCCGCAACGTCGGCACACATGCGATTCGCGACATTACCAAAGCCGAATTGATCCGCCTGATGGTCAATCGTGAGTTGACCAACCAGTTTCCTAAAATAACTGCCCAACGTGGCGCTGAGATATTGCGTGTTACGGCCCTGAGTAACAACAAGCTGCGCGACATCAACTTCTCGCTGTATCGCGGTGAGATTCTAGGCCTTGCGGGCCTACTCGGGTCGGGCCGCACCGAGTTAGCGCGCGTTATTTTTGGCGTAGACAAAATTGACGCAGGTAACATCACACTCAAAGGTAAGTTACTTTTGAGCAATTCGCCACGCCGGGCCATCAACGCAGGGATCGGGTTTTTAACCGAAGACCGCAAAACACAGGGGTTGGTGCTGGCGCTTTCGGTTAAAGAAAACGTCTGCCTGCCCAGCGTCGAAAAATTCTCCCGCCTAGGGGTCGTCAACGGCGGCAAAGAGCAACAAGCCACCAGCCGCTTCGTCAACGAGTTGCGCATCAAAACGCCGCATCTGCAACAGCAAGTCATCAACCTGAGTGGCGGCAATCAGCAAAAGGTCGTGCTCGGCAAATGGCTTTGCAGCGCAGCCGACATTTTCATTTTTGATGAGCCGACGCGCGGGATTGACGTCGGATCGAAAGCCGAAATTTATCAATTGATGAATCAGCTCACGGCGGCAGGGGTGGCAATCATCATGATCTCGTCGGAGCTGCCGGAAATTCTTGGGATGAGTGACCGCATTCTGGTGATGCATCAAGGTCGCATTGCGGGAGAATTCACCGCAGCCGAAGCGACACAGGAAAAGTTGTTACATTGCGCGTTAGGAGAAACGCCAGAGATATAAGATGAAAACCCGCGAGTTACTTTTTCAATACGGCAGGCAATTCGGCACCTTGGCGGGTCTGATTGTACTGGCATTCGTTCTCTGGGCATTGACGCCCCACTTTCTGACTGTCTCGAACCTACTCAATGTCGCTCAACAAACAACGCTAGTTGCTATCATTGCCGTCGGCATGACGTTTGTGATCATCACCGGCGGGATTGATCTTTCAGTCGGCTCTGTACTTGCCTTTGCCGGGGTTGTGATGGCGAGCTTGTTACAACGAGGCTGGCCGTTGTTACTCGCGTTACTCGCCGGATTAGGCGCGGGGTTACTGTGCGGTCTACTCAATGGATTGCTGATTACTATCGGTAGGTTGCCGCCGTTTATCGCTACGTTAGGAATGATGAGTGTGGCGCGTGGCGCGGCCTTAGTCTTCACTGGTGGACGACCCATTTCCGGCTTTGCCGACAACTTCCGCTGGCTGGCGGTGGGCGAAGTGTTACACATTCCTGTGCCGGTCATCCTGATGCTGGTCGTGTACATGCTCGCGCATTTCGTCCTGACCAAAACCAAGCTGGGCCGTTATACCTACGCCATCGGCGGCAACGAAGAAGCAACACTGCTTTCCGGCGTCAACGTGCGTTTATACAAAACGCTGGTGTATGGTTTGTGCGGCATGCTCAGCGGATTGACGGCGCTTATTCTGACGGCACGGTTAAATTCAGCGCAACCCATTGCCGGGATGATGTATGAATTGGACGCCATCGCCGCCACGGTTATCGGCGGTACCAGCCTAAGCGGCGGCGAAGGCAAAATCTTTGGCACATTGATCGGTGCGTTGATTATTGGCATGCTGCGCAATGGACTGAACCTGCTGGATATTTCTTCGTTCGTGCAACAGATCGTCATCGGCGCGGTAATTATTGTGGCTGTGTTATTCGACACGGCTTTGAGAACGAATCGAAAGTAACAGAAAGGTAACTTGATGACAAAAAAAATGCTTGCTTGCGTCCTTGCCACTTGCGCATTGCTGTTCGCCGACAGTTGTCAACGCGGCGCTCAAACGACTAACGGCCGACCCACAATTGCGCTGGTGCTAAAAACACTCAACAACCCGTTCTTCATCGACATGCAAAAGGGCGCGCAGGAAGCCGCGCAAAGGTTGGGCGTTAATCTGCAAGTGCAAGCTGCCGAGCGCGAGGTGGATGTCGAGAAGCAAATGCAGATCATCGAGAACCTGATTCAAAGCAAGGTCGCCGCACTCTGCATCACGCCCAGCGGTTCCAAAGAGGTTGTGCCCGCCATTGTCAAAGCCAATCAGGCTGGCATTCCGGTCATCATCGTGGACACGCGCGTGCACGCTGAAACCTTGCAAGCAGCCAACGGCAAGACCGCTGGCTTCATTGGTTCTGACAATCTCGAAGGCGGGCGCGTCGCAGGTGAATTCATCGCTAAGCAACTTGGCGGCAAAGGCAAGGTCGCCATTCTCGAAGGCATCCCCGGTCACGAAACCGGCGATTCGCGCTTAAAAGGTTTCCGCGAAATCGTTGCGAAAAATCCGGGCATGCAAATCGTCTCTTCGCAAACGGCCAATTGGGAGCGCGATCAGGGCTACAACGTCTTTCAGAATATGTTACAGGCACATCCCGAAATTCAGGCGCTCTTTGCTTGCAGCGATCTGATGGCGCTCGGCGCGGTCGAAGCCATCGCGGCGGCGGGCAAAACAGGCAAGATCATCGTGGTCGGCTTTGACGCCTTTTCAGAGGCGCGCGAGGCCGTGACCAAAGGAACGATGAGTGCGACTGTGGCGCAATCACCTGCCGAGATGGGCCGTACAGCGGTCGAGAACGCTTGGAAGACGCTAAAAGGTGAGGCATTCAAAAATGACGTTTCGCTCGGCGTTACGCTGATTACCAAAGAGAATGCCAGTGCGGCGGAAAAGTAACATAAAGGCGGCTCTGGGTACGCATCGCTTCCAGCGTGCTTTCGGCATTAGGCTAATTCCTTCCGGTAGGAATGCGTCTCTTGCCGAGAGCACGCTGGAAGCGATGCGTACCCAGGATTCGCTCAATATAGTGAGTAATATCAGGAGGCTTGGGTTATGAGCAACAAACTAAATATCGGCGTCGTCGGCTTGGGCCGCTTGGGCGCGCTTTATGCCAGTTACTTTTTGGGACGAATTGCGAATGCCCGCTTGGTTGCGGTTTCGGATGTGGTAGCAGAAACCGCAGAGAAATTCGCCAGCGAACACGATGTGCCGCGTTGGTATCAGCACTATCAGGATTTGCTGGCCGACAAAGAAGTGGACGCGGTGGTCATCGTCACGCCGACCAGTTCGCACAAAGACGTCGCCATCGCGGCGGCGCAAGCAGACAAGGCGGTCTTTTGCGAAAAGCCGCTCTCGATTTCGCTGGATGAATCCCTGGCCATCAAAGCAGCCGTCGCGCAGACGGGCATTTTCTTTCATCTGGGTTTTATGCGGCGCTATGACAAAGGCTACGCGGCGGCACAGCAGAAAATCGCGGCGGGCGAAATCGGAACGCCCATCGTCTTCAAATCCACCTCGCGCGATCCGTTTCGTCCGAGTCTGGAATACTTGGCACCCGAACACAGCGGCGGCTTGCTGGTGGATTGCGGCATTCACGATATGGATTTGGCGCGCTGGCTGATGGGCGAAGTGCGCAGCGTATACAGCATCGGCGACGTGCTGGCCTATCCTGAAATGAAACCCATCGGTGACGTAGACAATGCCGTGGCGACGCTGACCTTTGCGAGCGGCGCGTTGGGCGTGATTGATCTGAGCCGTAGCGGCGTGTTTGGTTACGACATTCGGACGGAAATTCTGGGCACGCAGGGCACGTTGCAGATCGGCTATCTGCGCGAGACGCCGTTGTTGGTGTTGACCAAAAACAACGTCGCGCACGATACCGTGCCATATTTCATGGAGCGTTTTGGCCAGGCGTATGTGGATCAGTTACAGAATTTCGTGGATCACGTGCGCGGCGGTCAACCGCCCGCGATCACTTGCGACGATGGCATTGCAGCCTTGCGCGTGAGCCTGGCGGCGACGCAATCGTTGCACGAGCAACGCCCCGTCACCCTCTAGAGCGGTTTGCTATTGCATTTACGGGAAGCAGTTGACGCTGGGACAGTACCGCGCGCGTGAGCAAGCGGCGCGTCAAGCTGAGGCCCTTGGCCGAATCGCCCAGGCTCCGCTTGCTCACGCGCGCGGTACTGTCGCGCGGCGCGGCTTTTCCCATAAACTGAAGTGAAAACCGATCTAAAACAACAAGTGGATTCTCACCACAAAGCCTTTCAAGCTCAAAAACTAACCGGCACTGATTTGTGATGACGGAAGCGATTCGCCATCAATACGAGCAACTCGGCGCGCAAGCCTTTTATGAACAGCACGGCGCGGATTACCGCAATCCGCACGAAGCGGCCATCGGCGCGGTGTTGCGCGCGGTCGCGTCCGAATGGCCACTCGACCTGACGCGCGTGCTCGATCTGGCCTGTGGCAGCGGCGAAGCGACGCTGATCTTGCGCGACCTAGGCGCGGGGCAAATTGACGGCGTAGACCCTTACACCGGCGCAGCCTATCTGGCGCGCACCGGGCAAACGGCGGAAGCCATCGGCTTTGAGCAGATGGCCGAAGGGGTGTTGGCCGGACGCAATTATTCACTGCTGGTGTGCAGCTTCGCCATGCATTTACTGCCGGTGTCGCGGCTGCCCGCGCTGCTCTTTCGGCTGGCCGAACTGGCTCCGCACCTGCTGATCCTGACGCCGCACAAACGCCCGGAGATCAAACGAGCTTGGGGGTGGGAATTGACGCGGGAAATGGTGCTGGAACGGGTGCGGGCGCGGCTCTATCAGCGTCTCGACGGGGATGGATGAGTTCAATCCCAGCACTGCCGGTGATGGTAAAAAAGGTTGGGGGACGATTGAACGTCTCTGTGCCCAAGATTACTGTGACCAAACTGACCAGCTTGGCGTCCTAATCAATACTCTACGAGCTTTTGTCGAAGGCTCACATGGTTTCACCTCGCGAATTCTTACCAACAATTAGGACAGGAAAGGATTGCTGCTATGCAAAAGAATCTGCGCACACTGCGTGTTTTAGCGCTGCTAACATTGGCCCTTTACGGCCTTTCCAATATGGCCTCACGCGCACAAGGCCCGGGTGGCGGGCAAGGCGGCGGACGACCAACTCCGACGCCCACACCAACGCCCATCAATGAATCGAAAGACCCACTATTACGCGGCTTTCGTTGGCGCTCGATTGGCCCGGCCAGCATGGGCGGACGGATTGACGACATTGCGGTAGTTGAGAGCAATCCGTATGTCATTTATGTCGGCTTTGCGACTGGTGGCCTGTGGAAGTCGGTCAATAACGGCACGACGTGGGAGCCGATCTTTGATATTTATCCGACCTCTTCGATTGGCGACATTGCGATTTGCCAAGCCGATCCGAACATTGTTTGGGTTGGCACAGGCGAAGCCAATAATCGCCAGAGTTCCAGCTTCGGCGACGGCATCTACAAATCCACCGATGCGGGCAAGACCTTCACCAATATGGGGCTGAAAGACACGCAGTCTATTGCCCGCGTCGTGATTGATCCGAAAGACCCGAATATCGTTTATGTCGCAGCGCTCGGCCATCTGTTCGGCCCCAACAAAGAGCGCGGGATTTTCAAAACGACGGATGGCGGCAAGACCTGGGCGAACGTCAAATTTATTGACGAAAACACCGGCTTCACCGACCTGGTGATTGACCCAGTAGATAGCAAAACACTTTACGCCGCCTCCTTTCAGCGCCGTCGTGTAGCGTGGGGCTTCAATGGCGGTGGCCCCGGCTGCGGTTTATGGAAAACGACGGACGCGGGCAAGACGTGGACGAAACTCGAAGGCAACGGCTTGCCGGAAGGCTTACTAGGCCGCATCGGCATTGACATCGCGCGCTCCAATCCGAATATCCTTTACGCCCAGATCGAAGTCGGTGCCAGCACCGGCGCGGGCGGCGGCGAAGAGCAGCCCAATGAAGCGGGTGGCCAACCTGGACAGCCCGGCCAAGCAGGACCCGGTGGCGGTGGTCGCGGCGGCGGCGGCGGCTTTGGGCAACAGGCCAATCAACCGCCCGATCCGAAGAAGCCTGGCATCTGGCGCTCTGACGACAAAGGCAAAACGTGGCGCTTTGTCAGCAACGAAAACAATCGCCCGATGTATTACAGCCAGATTCGCGTTGACCCCTCCAACCCCGAAATCGTTTTCACTGGTGGTTTGAACTTCTCGAAATCTCTCGATGGCGGCAAGACCTTCAAGAATCTCGCAGGCGTCGCACACAGTGATCACCACGCCATTTGGATCAATCCGAAAAACGGCAACAACGTGATGGTCGGCAACGATGGCGGCTTGGACGTCAGCTACGATCAAGGCGAGACGTTTGAGTTCGTCAACGCGATCGCGGCGGCGCAGTTCTATGCCGTCTCGGCGGATATGCGGAAGCCGTATTACGTCTGTGGCGGCTTGCAGGACAACGGCAGTTGGTGTGCGCCGAGCGCCATTCGCACGGGCGGCGGGGGCTTCGGTGGCGGTGGTGGCGGCGGTGGTGGCGGCGGTGTTGCCATCACCAACGCCGAGTGGTTCCGCGTTGGCGGCGGCGACGGGTTTTATACGCAACAAGACCCGACTGACCACAACATCGTTTATGCCGAATCACAGGATGGCGCAGTCAATCGGCTTGATTTGCGCACAGGGCAGACGCGTTCGATTCGTCCGCGTGGCGCAGCCGGTCGTGGGCGTGGTGGTGGCGGCGGTGGCTTTGGCGGTGGCGGACAAGGTGGACAAGGTGGACAAGGCGGCCCTGGTGGACAAGGCGGTCAACCTGACCCGCAGATGCTTGCCATGATGCAGCAGGCAGGCTTTGGCGGCGGGCCAAATGTCGTGCCGGCTCCGCCACCCAATGAGCAGTTCCGTTTTTACTGGAACACGCCGATTCTGCTTTCGCCACACAATCCGCGCATCGTGTATGTCGGCGGGAACAAGCTCTTCAAATCGTTTGATCGCGGCGACACCTGGACGGCGACGATTGATCTGACCAAGAAAGTTGACCGCACCAAACTTTCGATCATGGATGTGCCCGGCGACAAACCGATGGCGTCCAAGAACGACGGCGCGGCCAGCTATTCAAACGTCGTCACGATTGCCGAATCGCCTGTGATGCCAGGCGTGCTGTGGGTCGGCACCAACGACGGCAACGTGCAAGTCAGCAAAGACGGCGGCGCGACGTGGACGGATGTATCCAAGAACGTCCCCGTGCTCGCCACGCAAAACCATCACGTTTCGCGCGTAGAAGCTTCGCACTTCGACGCCGGCACGTGCTACGTCACGGTGGACGGCCACCGCAGCGACGATCACAAACCGTATGTCTATCTCACTAAAGATTATGGGACGACGTGGCAGTCGCTCAGCAACAATCTGCCCGCCGTCGGCAACGTCAACGTCATTCGCGAAGACCCGAAGAACAAGAACCTGCTTTTCGCCGGCACGGAATATGGCCTGTTCGTCTCGCTCAATGGCGGCACGGAATGGAAGCCGTTTATGACCAACCTGCCGACCGTACGCGTAGACGACTTGCTGATCCACCCACGCGACAACGACCTGATTGTCGGCACACACGGACGCGGCATCTGGATTTGCGATGACATTTCAGCCTTGCAGCAGATGAATGAAAAGACGCTCGCCGCCGACACGCATCTTTTCGACATTCGCCCTGGCACGAACTGGCTGAATGACATCACCTACAGCCGGGCGGGCGGCGGTCAGAAAGGCTTCCGCGGTGAAAACGCCCCGCAGGGCACAGCGATCAGCTACTACCTGAAAGCCGAGCCGACAGGCGACGTCAAGCTGACCGTCACTGACATCACCGGCAAAGTTGTGCGCACGGTGACGGCCACAAAACAAGTCGGCCTGAATCGCGTGCAATGGAATCTGCGCGGCGATGCGCCCCAACGTCCGGCAGGTTTCGGCCCTGGCGGAGGGGCTGGCGGCGGACAACCAGCAACCAATCCACCGGCTGCCAATCCACCGGCTGCCACCCCTCCCGCTGGCGGAGCGGCTGCGCCAGGGCAAACCCCACCGGCGGGTCAACCTGCCGGACAAGGCGGGCCGGGCGGCAGGCAAGGCGGATTTGGCGGTGGCGGCGGTTTCGGTGGGCGCGGAGGGGCCAATTTCGGCCCGGCGCTCGAACCCGGCACCTATCTGGTCAAACTTTCGGTGGATGGCAAAGAGCTGACCACCAAAGTTGTGATCGAAGCTGATCCGGCAAACAAATAACCATTGCCGAACTCCTAAAGCCTGCCTGTGACCTTGCACGTTGTGATGTCACAGGCAGGCTTCAACTTTTCCAGCCACAAAAATTCTGCATGTACGCAGCCAGCCGCAGCGTTCATACAACGCAGCAAGTATTCATACTTGAACGTTTGGTGGTGAAAGCTCGAAGCCGCAACCCGCGTTCAACCCTAAATCCATCCAGACAATTCACCGAGGCTATATGCGCTACCAATGCCATTTACGCTTATTCGCCGCTGCCTTGTGGTTGACGTTCTGCCACTCCCCTGCCGCCTTGCGCGCACAAACTGCCAATCCCGCAGCGGACACGGCCACCATCAGCGGGCGCGTGACGCTCAACGGCAAGCCCGCGCGCGGCATCAAGGTTGCGCTCGTGCCGGGGCCGTATGCCGGAGTCAAACACGAGAGTGTGCGCACCGATGACGCAGGGCGTTATGAATTCACCGGCCTCGCCGCAGGCCGTTATGGGTTGGTCGCCGCTTCTTACGTTCACACCAGCGTCGAATACTGGCAATCGAGCGTGAAGCCTTTCAAGCTTTGCACCGTGCTCAACGGCGAAAAGCTCACGAACCAAAACCTCACGCTCGTGCGCGGCGGCGTCATCACCGGGCGCATCACCGACGCCGATGGCAGACCGCTGATTGCCGAAGCCGTGCGATTCACCTATGTGGATGAACAGGGCAAACAGCAACCTTTTCTAGACTACAGCAACGAGATGCTGCGCACCGATGATCGCGGCATTTATCGCCTGTTCGGCCTCGCGCCAGGCCGCTATCTGATCAGCGCGGGCAAGACTGGCCCCGCGATGGGCAGCCCTGGCCCGTTTTATCGCCGCGTGTATTACCCCGGCGTCCGCAACAGCGCGCAAGCCACGCCCATCGAAGTCAAACCGGGCAGCGAAGCCACCAACATTGATTTGCGGCTAGGCACGGGCGAAAAGACCTTCTCGGTTTCGGGCCGCGTGGTTGACGATGCCACTGGGCAACTCGTAACCAAAGCCGGCCTGGATTTCTGGCTGGCCGAGACACCGCAAAGCGAATTGCGACAGCAGAGTGCAGGCACACCAATCAATGAACGCGGCACGTTCTATTACGAAAATTTACCGCCGGGACGTTATGGCCTCAGTGGTACGGCACTTCCCGAATACAATCATTACGGCGACCTCGTGACCTTCGAGATTACCGATCAGGATGTCGAAGACCTCACCATCCGCATGAAACGCGGCGCGATCATCAACGGCACTCTCGTTCTCGAAAACAATCCAGACCCGGCAGCTTTGCAAAACATTCGTGTTTTTGTCGGCGCGACCAGCACTGATCCGGGTTTTGCCAGACGTTTGCCGGGCGGATATGCCCAACTGGATGGGCGCTTCCAACTCCGCGCACTGCCAGCAGGCAAAGTCGGATTGCGTGTAGGCGGCGAAGGGCGCCAATTTTCCATCCTGCGCATTGAGCGCAACGGTGCCGAAGTGCAAGAAACTTTCGATCTCAAACCGGCCGAGCAAGTCAACGGTGTGCGTGTCGTGTTGAAAGAAGCGGCAGGCGGTTTGCGGGGCCGCATCGTATTGCCCGGTGGCCCGCTGCCCGCTGGCTACATGCTCAGCGCCACGCTACAACCCCTCGGCAACAATGTGCTTATCTCCATACCGCTGGAGATCAATCCCGATTTGAGTTTCGACGAGCCGTCGCTGGTGGTGGGTGAATACGAAATCAGTGTGACGGTGAAGGTTCCAACGGGCGTTGATGGCAGCCTCGTGCCCGTGCGCGACCCCATCCGCCTGCGCGTCACCGTGCAAGAACGCGCTGCCACCGAAGTTGTGGTGACGGTTGATTTGCGCTGAAGAAACAGCGTGGAGGGACAACATGAAACAATTCGTTCTGCTTTGCCTGCTCGCCGTCTGCGCTTGCATTTCCACCTTGGCGCAAACCGTTACGACCACCGAACCAACCGGCGTCATCACCGGACGTGTCGTGCTCGACAACGGCCAGCCTGCCGTGGGCGCAACCGTCTCCGCTACGTTGCAGAGCAGAGCCGCGCGCACAGCCGTGACCAATGCCGAAGGCGAATTCAAACTATCGGGCCTGCCGCCCGCGCCATACGCGCTGACCGCGCAATTGCCCGCTTACGTGATGACGCCACTCACCACGGCTACGGGCGAGCCGCAGTTCTTTCACATCGGCGACAGCGCCACCATTCAATTGATCAAAGGCGGCGTTATCACCGGCAAAGCCACCACCGCCAACGACGAACCGGTGCCTGGCTTGACGATCAAGGCGATTCGCCTGCGCGACGCGGCGGGCAAATCGCTCAGCCCGTCAACCTATCACCGCCGCACCGATGATCGCGGCAGCTATCGTTTGTTTGGTCTGCCCTCCGGCACATACATCGTCTGCACCGATGGCACGGACGTTCCGTGGTCATTTGACGCCGATGACCAGATCGAAGACGCGCCGACTTATTACCCTGCAAGCACACGCGAAACGGCAACGGAACTCACGCTCGCCAGCGGCGATGAACTGGCGAACATAGACATCCGCTATCGCGCCGAACGCGGGCGGCTCGTCAGCGGCAAAGTGATTGGCGCCAGCGGTGGTTACGGCATCAACCTTTATCTCAAACCCGCCGGTAGCGAAATCATCCTGGCCGCTGATTGGCTTCAGGTACGGGATCGAAAAGTCGAAGAGGGCATCGCGTTTCAATTTCGCGGCGTGGCCGATGGCGAATACGATTTGACGGCTGATCGGCGCAACGGCGATGACGAAGGCGGCTTCGCCAACCCGCGCCGCATTGCGGTGCGCGGCGCTGATGTCACCGGTGTTGAGTTACGCCTCATCCCCTACGGCTCGCTTACCGGTAAGCTGCAACTCGCGGAAGACAAACCGCCGCAATCGAATTCAATTAAACCCTCAGCCGCTGACGCTTGTGCTAGCACGCCAAAACGCAATTCCCTTTTTGAAGAAACAACTATCGGTATCCATCCCGAAGAAAAGTTCTTGCGCAACGAAAGCCTGCGCGTGGCCTTCTCCACGCGCCAAGGCGAGTTCACCATCCGTTACCTAACCGCCGGGCGCTATCGCTTCCAATCGCAATGGCCCAACGAAGACTGGTACCTGCGCACCATCACGCTGCCGGATGCGCGCACGAAGCATTCGGTTGATTTAGGCCGCACAGGATTGGCGTTGAAGGCGGGCGAAAAACTCAGCGGGGTCAGTATCGTCATCGGCACTGGCGCTGCACGCCTGACGGGCCGCGTGAAAGCGCCTGAAAAATTCACCGCGCCCTTGCGCGTGCATCTGGTGCCCGTCGAAAAAGAGGCCGCCGAGGACGTGTTGCGTTATGCCGAAACGGAAGCCGGGCCTGACGGCGCATTCACCCTGCGCCAACTCGCGCCGGGCAAATACTGGATCATCGCGCGCGCCAGTGAGGCGGCGCATGAACGCCCGTTGCCGCTTGCGTGGAACCAAGCAGAACACCTCAAATTGCGGCGCGCGGCTGAGGTTGCCAACGTCGTGATTGAATTGCAGCCTTGCCAGCAGATGAAAGACTACGTGCTGAAATACGCGCCGCAATAAATGGCGCGGTTTATCCGCGTTACAAGCGCGGCGTCACCAGCCCAATCTGATTCTGGTACTTCCCTTGCCGGTCGGCATAGGTGGTTTCGCAATCTTCATCCGATTCAAAAAACGTCACCTGCGCGATGCCTTCGTTGGCGTAGATGCGAATCGGCAAGTCCGCCGAATTGGAAAACTCCAGCACCAAGCGCCCACGCCAGCCCGGTTCGAGCGGCGTCGTATTCACGATCAGGCCGCTGCGCGCATACGTTGACTTGCCCATGCACAAGCCGATCACATTGCGCGGAATGCTGAACGTTTCGACCGTTACGCCCAGCGCATAAGAATGTGGTGGCAACAGCCAATAGCGCGAGCCGTCGGGCGCTGAACGCAACGGCGCTTCGATCAACGTGCTTTCGTCGAAGTTCTTCGGGTCAATCTCCGCCCCGACAATCGGCGAGAAAACGCGGAAGCCGTCTTCGGCCAGCCGCAAGTCGTAACCGTAACTCGACACGCCTGCCGAAATGATGCGGCGGCCATCAATATCGCGGACGAGCCGCTCTTCAAACGGCGCGATCATCTCCTGTTCGCGGCACATCCGGGTAATCCAGCGATCTGATTTGACGCTCACGAATACAAGTCTCCTCTGTTTACGATACTGAAAAATACGGGCGGAAAAACAAGCGCGGAGTCTAGCTTCACACTCCACTTTCCTGCAAGCTGCCCCACAACCAGCTTCACGCTGTTGTTCGCCGCCCTATTTCAACAAAGGAGAATTTGAGAATGCGAAGAGCGCTCTTGTCACTGGCACTACTCACCACTTTCAGCATCGCCTTGACCGCGCAGGTCGCGCCCAAAGAATACGTTTGCCAACACGCCACCGGCAAAATCACCATTGACGGCAAACTCAACGAAGCAGCCTGGCGCAAAGCCCCGGCCACTGACCTTTTCGTAGACATCGAAGGCGACACCAAACCGCGCCCGCGTTTTGCCACGCGCGCCAAGATGTTGTGGGACGATCAATACTTTTACATCAGCGCTGAACTCGACGAACCGCATGTGTGGGGCACGCTGACCAAACGCGATTCCGTCATCTTTCAGGATAACGACTTCGAGGTTTTCATTGACCCAAACGGTGACCGCGACGAGTACTACGAATTGGAAATCAACGCGCTCAACACCGTCTGGGATTTGTTCCTGCCCAAACCCTACCGTGACGGCGGCAAGGCCCAAGACGGTTGGGACATCGTGGGCTTGAAAACAGCCGTGCAAATACGCGGCACGCTCAACCATCCGCGCGACACCGATAAAGGCTGGACGGTCGAGATGGCGCTGCCCTGGCAGGCGTTGGGCGAATACGCGCACAAACCCGCGCCGCCGGCAGAGGGCGATCAATGGCGCATCAATTTCTCGCGCGTCGAATGGCAACATGAAATCGTGGACGGCAAATACCGCAAGGTCGCCAATACCAAAGAGGACAATTGGGTGTGGTCGCCGCAAGGCGTGATTGATATGCATCGGCCTGAAAAGTGGGGCTACGTGCGCTTTACCACTGCATCAACAAGCAAAAGTAAGAAGGAGAGGCAATGAACAAAAAACATTTGGGCAGTAACTTTGACGACTTCTTGCACGAAGAAGCTTTGCTGGAAGAGGTTGAGGCTGTCGCGCCCAAGCGCGGCTTGACCTACCAAATTGCGCACGAACTGACCCCTGATTCCTGACTCCTGATTCCTGATACGCAAAAATGCTGATGATTTTCAGACAGCCGGAATCAGGAGTCAGGAATCAGGAATCAGTAGCGCGGCGTACCAGGGTTGGTTCCCGACTTTGCAAAAGCCATGTGACTTAGCGCCTTCCTTGACACTTTCGGGAATGCATTCCTATAATGCGCCCCGTCTTACCAATACTAAATCGAACAAAATAAAAATGGTTGTCCCGCCTGGGACGCGGAGGAATCGTGATCAAACTCGACATCATCAATAACGTAGCCGATAAAACTGGCGTGCCCAAAATGAAAGCCGAAGTGGCCGTCGAAGCCTTGTTTGAAGCCATGAAAGACGCGATGAAACGCGGCGAGCGCATCGAATTGCGCGGCTTCGGCGTCTTTGTCGTCAAACCCCGCAAACGCGGCATCGGGCGCAATCCGCGCACCGGCACCCAGGTCGCCATCCCGGAAGGCAAAACGATTCGCTTCAAACCGGGCAAAGAGTTGCAAGCTTAAGTTCTCACGAATTACTAGCGCCTCCATCTCACTTTCACCTCCTTGACCTTTCGGCGGTTTCCCTTGCGGGAGCCGCCGTTTTGTTTGCGGCGGTGGCGTCCCCTCAGCAACAGCGCGACTAATTTGCGGACACAACAAAGCCGGGAGGAGCGGGAAACTTTCCCCGCTCCTCCCGGCTTCGTTTGCAAACCCGCACAACACCTAACGGGTTGATCGTCACAGCCCTGCGCTGCCTGTCAGCGCCTGACGCCGTAAGCGGGCACAGGTATATCACCGCTTTGTCCCTGCCCCTGGATCAGGAAGTTGCCATCGCTGCTGCGTATGATGAACCAGGTGCCGGAGCGCCGCCACACCGCAACATCCGCCTTGCCATCGCCGTCGTAATCGCCCGGCGCGGGGATGTCGAAGTACGGCGCATAGTTCGCCCCCCAGTATTGCAGGAGGGCCTGCCCGTCCGACGATTTGCGGATGTACCAGATCGAATCCGCCCCGCGCCAGATCGCCAAATCCACCTTGCCATCGCCGTCATAATCCGCCGGCACCGGCGTGTCGAAGTACGGCGCATAGCCCGCACCCCATTGAATGCTGGTGATGGTGTTCGTCGAACTGTTCAGGATGATCCAGTTCGGCGCGGGCGCAATCGCGCCGGGCCGGAAGACGGCCAGGTCGCACTTGCCATCACCGTCATAGTCAGCAGGCACAGGGATGTCGTCCTGTTGCCCGTGGTTGACGATCATGTTTTGCCCGTCGCTGCTGCGCCGCACGAACCAGGTGCCGCTGCGGCGGAAGACGCCAATGTCCGTCTTGCCGTCGCCGTCGTAATCGCCCGGCGTCGGGATGTCGAAATACGGGAAATAGTTCGCGCCCCAGAATTGCAGGATGGCTTGTCCGTCGCTGCTCTTGCGGATGTACCAGATCGAATCGGCTCCGCGCCAGATGGCGTGATCGGCCTTGCCATCGCCATCGTAATCGCCCGGCACGATGTCGTCGAAGTACGGCGCATAACCCGCACCCCATTGCTGCGTGACAGTCGCGCTGTTGCCGCTGTTGAACACCGTCCAATTCGGCAAAGGCGGCGCGGCGGTGGGACTGAAGATGCTCAGATCGGTCTTGCCATCGCCGTCGAAATCGGCTTTGACGACGTTGGCCTTGACAGTCAAGCTGTAAGCCCGCGTGCCCATGCAGCCATTCACATCGGTCACTTTGACGGTGAAGGTGAAACTGCCGCCCGTCGTCGGCGTGCCAGTGAGCACACCGGTCGTGGCATTCAACGTCAAGCCATTGGGCAACGTGCCTGCGCTGACGCTCCAAGTGATCGTGCCCACGCCGCCAGTTTGGGTGAGTGGTTGATTGTAAGCCGTCCCCACCCGCCCTAACAGCAGCGTCGCGGGACTGATGACGATATTGCCGCACACGATCACGGTGTATTGGCGCGTGCCCATACAGCCGTTGGCGTCAGTCACTTTGACGGTGAAGGTGAAACTGCCCCCCGTCGTCGGCGTGCCAGCCAGCACACCGGTCGCGGCATTCAACGTCAAGCCATTCGGCAACGCCCCTGCGCTGACACTCCAAGTGACCGTGCCCGCGCCGCTCGTTTGGGTGAGAGGTTGGTTGTAAGCCGCCCCCACCTGCCCTGACGGCAGCGTCGCCGGATTGATGACGATATTGCCGCACACGATCACAATGTATTGGCGCGTGCCCATACAGCCGTTGGCGTCAGTCACTTTGACGGTGAAGGTGAATGAGCCGAAGCCGGTGGGCGTGCCCGCCAAGACGCCGGTCGCGCTGAGCGTCACGCCAGCCGGCAACGCACCCGCACTGATGCTCCAGGTGACCGGAGCCGCGCCGCCCGTTTGCGTGAGTGGCTGATTGTAGGGAGTGCCGGCCAAGCCCCCAGGCAGCGTTGGCGGATTGATGGTGATCGTCGGGCAATTGATGACCAGCGTGTATGACTGTTCTCCGAAACAACCTTGCTGGTTTTCAGCCCTGATGACGAAGTTGAATGACCCGGTTTGCGACGGCACACCGGCGAGTTTGCCATCCGGCGTTAAGGTCATTCCGTTGGGCAGCGTGCCGGTCACGGAGTAGGTGAACGGATCCAAACTGCTCGATGTCGAAAACTGCACCAGCGGATAGGACACGCCAATAATGCCCGGCTGGAGCGTCTGCGGCAGGACGTTAATCACCGGCGGGCAGAAGATGTTGCCGCTCGTCAGTGTGAATTCACCGATCCCGCTGCCGCGCAGCGCCAAGCCTGATTTGAATTCAATCGTGCCCGTTGCGCCTTCGGCCAGTACACGCAGTTGCGTGATGGGGTAAGACGTTCCGCCGATGCGGAAGGTCGCGCCCGCGTCGAAGTCCGAGGTGAAACATTCAAGCTGCCCCCCCAGCTTGCCGATCCTGCGCGGCCAGGCTGACGCATTGCCGACCGGCCCGGTGTGCATGGGCAGATCGAGCACTTGCGTATTGCCGTTGAAGATTTGAATGTGTTGCGTGGTCGAACCGATATTTGAGAAGTCCGCCGTGAACAGATAATCGGTGGCGGTCTTGGTGGCTTGCAGCTTGCCGAGCGATTGATTGAGCGTGCCGTTGCGCGAGCCGAAGGCTTCGGCTTGCAGGAACGCACCGACCGGAGCCGCACCCATCAAATCAATCGGATCAAGCCCGAAGTCGAAGCTGTCGGCCTTGCCCAAATCAACCATCACGCCATCCTGGCCGCTAGAGCCAATGTTGGCGATGGTGAGATTGCCGCCGAAAGCTTCAAAGGTGGCTTGGCCTAGAACTTTGTTCCAAAGCCCAAATACAGGTAGCTCTTCATTCATCAACGTGGTCTGCGAGATGCCTGCCGCAGTGCTCTCGACGGCTGTCCGGAACGAGAGAACCTTGGTCGGGTTCTGGGCATAGATGACAATCGCATCGTATTCCGTTGGCGTGAAGGTCCTGGCGTTTGGCAGTTTGATAGTCCATTTGGGGTCGGTCCCATGGACGGTACATGTCTTATCCCACCGCTCCGTGAGGGTCAGGATCGGTGGATTCGGGCCGTCTGGGAGGAAGTGGTAAACATCGCCGTTCGGGAACGTCCCGCTGAATACCTCAATGCCGTTGAGGAAAACCTCGACCTCATTCATGGTTGCCCCGAGCGGACTGGAGTCTAACGACACTTGATACACTGTGCCGCCATTTCGCGTCGCCACCTCATGTCGTTCGATCCACGCTGGCTGGTCTGGCACTCCATCCACTACGCCACGCATCCTCCATTGCTTGAACGCGCCCACCGGAGCCGTCGCAATATCAATACTGTGGATCGTGAAACCCAATCCCCCGGCCTCTCCCAAATCGATGCGCACACCATCCTGGCCGCTTGGGCCTATGTTGGAGACGACGAGATTGCCATTGGCGTCCTGGGCGAGTTGCGCTTGCCCCAACACATCGTGCGGCAAGCCAAAGAAGTGCGGCCGAGGCGGGCAAGTCCAGACACGCAGCTTGATGTAATCCACCGTCGTGTCGTCCTGGATCGCGATGTCAAGTAAGTGATGGGTGTTCAGGAGTGCGAGCAGATTGGTCTGCTGGGTTCCAGCAACCGGCAGATTGCTCAGATCGAAATTGTACGTAACAGGGACTTGTGGAGAATTCCACGGTGGGTTGAGCACGCTCATCTGTTGCCCCCAGGTAACAGATGTGTTGGGCGGGAAGATGAAGTTGATGGAATCGTTCGACGCAACACCTCCCGGTTGCATGCGAACTTCGAGTTCGGCTTTAACGATGTTGGCGGGCAAGCCTGTGAAAGAGTGCATCACCCATTTGTTAATTGTCGGATCATCGAAATTTTTGCGGGCGGGATTGCCGAACTGCGCCACTAACGCGGCACGCGGCGCGGGGGCCGCATCGGCAGGCAACGTGATATTGTCGAAGTTGTCCATATTGCCGGCGCGATAGGTGCGTGGCTTCGACGACATTGGACAGATCGTCAGCGGGTAGCTGCGCTCGAGCATACAGCCGCAGTTATCGGTGACTTTGATCGTCACCATGAAGCTGCCGCCCGCCGTCGGCGTCCCGCTAATGACGCCTGCCGCTGAGAGCGTCAAACCGGACGGCAAGACGCCGCCGCTCACGCTGAACGTATAGGGCGCACAACCGCCGGAGGCCGTCAGGTTCTGCGCGTAGTTCGCGCCCACCAAGCCGCTGGCGAGCGCCGCCGGATTCAAAGTGAGCGTGCAACCGACGATGACGATCTGATACTCGCGCAGGCCGAGACAGCCGTTCACATCCGCCACCGTCACGGTGAAGTTGTAGGTGCCCGGCGTGGTGGGCGTGCCGTGCAGCGTCCCATCGGCATCAACGCTCAGCCCTGGCGGCACGTTGCCACTCACCGCGAAAGTGTATGGCCCGGTGCCGCCCGACGCTGTAAGGTTCACCGACGGATACACCACGTTGGCTCCCCACATTGGATGAAGCAGCGTGGCCGGACTGATCGTGATCGCCGGTATCGGACAAGGCTGGCGGAAGCATTTGCCGCCGCTGCGCGCCTCGAAGATGGCGCGGATTTCGTCTTCACTGAGCGCGCGTTTGAAAAACTCCAGTTCATCAAGACAGCCGTTGAGATAGGTGTCGCTGAACGCCGGAGCGCGCCGTCCGATTTGCAGGGCGGCATTGTTGTTGATGTTGCCGATGCGCGGCGTAAAGCTCAGCACCAGGTTCCCGTCAACATACAATTTGCCAGCGGCGACGGGGCATCTCGTCACCGTCACGGCAATGAGGTGCCAGTCGCCGGACGCCACGTTGATAAACTGTGGTGACGGCGGCCCGGGCGCTACAAAGTTGGTGCAAGGGAAAGCCGTACCAGTGCCACACGTGCCACCTGGCGCGCTGCCGTCGGCCATTTGGAAACCGAGGCGGCCATCAACCAGGAAAAGGCTATAACCGACCGGCTGGTCTGAATTGGCGCGCTTATCGAGGATCGTTTGGACTCCGGCACTCGCGCTCGTCTTGACCCAGGTATCTATGGTTAATGGCCCATCGCTACCGGCAGCGCAATTGCTGGGGAAGTTAATCTCGGCCTGATCCGCGACTTCGACATAATCATTCACGCCATCGAAGCAGAGCGCGCCGCCGACTTTGCCCGCGCTTGGACTCGGCCCGTTGAGGTGCGTACCGGCGTTGTTGGCAAAGCCCCGGATGTCTTGCGCCGTCGTCCCGCTGGTTTCATCGAACGGCCACCAATCCACCATGCCGGCGGGCGGCGACACACACAAACAGCACACGATCGAGCCGCTCAACTCGACGCGCAAGCCGGTTTCAGTCGGCGTGGTACCACCGCCGACTCCACGATTGCGGACGCGAAAATCGAGCGTGTTCGCGCCCTTCACAAAACCGGTGGTGATGACGAATGGCTTGAAGGCCGCGAAATCAGCCGGGCCGGTGACCAAGCCGGTGCTCGTACCGTTGAGGAAGATTTCAGCCTCGTTGTCGGTCGCCCATTGGCCGGCGATGACGGCGGTGCCCAGCTCGCAACTCTCCGGCACATTGAAGGTCGTGCGATAGGTGTAGAACCCCACGGGGCTGTTGCTTATCGGACTGATATTCGGCCCGATCCATTGCGAGTTCGGGCCGTTGGGCAGCCAGGCACTCGGAATCTGACTCTGGCCGAGCACGATGGCATTGGGAAAGAGCGGGCTGGTGTTTTGCAAGACGTAATGCGGATCAACCTGACCCGGCGCCAGGATGCTCAGGCCATCGGCGCTATAGCTGGTGTTGAACAACGCCAAGGGTTGGCGCGCACACGGACAGACTGTTCTGGCAACCACCGCATCCGTGTTGCTCGCCGTCAGCGCAGTCGCGCCGAACGAGACTGTGCCGTTGAACCGGCCCGTCACCGCGATGCAGGCCGTCAGCGGATCAACCGAGATCGCCTGCCCTTCGTCGCCGCCGATGTTGCCCGTTTGCTGCACCCATTGAAAGACGCCGGTCGCGCTGTATTTGGCGATGAACAGATCGGAGCCGCCGCTGGCGAGTATCGTCGTCGCGCTGCCGAACGTGGACAGGCCCGCGAATTCGCCGGTGATATAGCAATTTCCGGCGTCATCGGCTTCGATGCCGCGCCCTTCGTCATTTGACGTACCGCCGCCGCGCTCGGCCCAGAGCACATTGCCCGCCGCATCGTATTTCGCCACGAAGATGTCAGAACCGCCGCTGCCGGTCAGCGTGATGCTGCCAAAAGTCCCGTTCGATCCCGACGACCCGCCGAAACGTCCGGTAACGTAACAACCGCCCTTGCCGTCCGCGCCGATGGCATACCCATCATCGCCGCTCGGGCTGCCCGCCTGCTTCGCCCATTGCAGCGTGCCTGCGGTGTCGTACTTGGCGGCGAAGATGTCATCCTGCCCCGCGCTGATCAGCGTGGTCGCGCCGAAGGTCGCCGCAAAGAGGAAACGCCCGCTCACGAACGCATTGCCCGCCGCGTCCGCCGCCACGTCCCAGCCCAGATCGTCACTGACGCCGCCGCCCTTCTGCGCCCATTGCGGAATGCCAGCGGCATTGAATTTGGCGATGAAGACATCCGCACCGCCATTGCTGGTCAGCGTCGTGCTGCCAACCGTCATCGTGCCGGTGAACTTGCCGGTCACGTAAGTGTTGCCCGCCGGATCAGCGCCAAGGCCCTGCGCAAAATCGTCTAAAGTGCCGCCGATCTTTTGCGCCCATTGGAAGGTGCCCGCAGTGTCGTATTTCACCACGAAACCGTCGCGCGCTCCGCCGCTCGTCAGTTGGACGCTGCCAAAGGTGGCCGTTCCGCTGAACCCGCCTGACACGTAAACATTGCCCACTGCATCCACGGCAATGTCGCTGCCGTCGTCGAATCCGCTGCCGCCGACGTTTCTGACCCACTGCGGCGCGCCCGCGCTGTTGTATTTGGCGATGAAGACGTCATCGCCACCGTTTGAAGTCACAGTCAGCGAGCCGAAGTTGGCCGTGAGGGAGAAATCGCCCGTGACATAAACGTTGCCCAGATGATCCTGCGCCACGCCGTTGCCGATCTCCGGATTACTGCCGCCGGCCTTCGCGGCCCACTGCCAATTCGGCGCCGCCGCCGTTGCCAAAGCCGCACCGACTTTGCCAGCAGTGCCAGACCCGGCGCCGGCCTTAAACGCCGCCGCCAAATTGCCCGGCTGCCAGCCTTTGATGAGCAGGGAGGCTGTCAACAGGCAAGCCACCGTGAGGGTCGAAGTGAAGAGTTTGCGTAAAGCTTGGGATTGCGTGAATGGCCGAAACATAATTTCCTCCGTGAATGAGTCAGGTTGTGGTTATTTGACTGAACTGTTGTTGCGCGGGTTGAACAGGCTCGCAGCATGATCGCGCCGCCAATTTTGCCGTTGAGCGTCCGGGCAGCGCACACAGCGCCACCAGCGCGCGCGCGGTTGGGTGAAGTCGTTGGCTCGCATAGCCAACCCCTCACTCAGCGTTGCGCGCCAAATGTTGCGAATTTGATTCGCTTGGTTAATTGAAGCCGCAGGCGGTGGGATAAACTCGGACACGCTGATGTTTGCTGTTGTCGAGTCCGCTCAAGTCACCATCACCCACGATAACTTTCGTGTTATTCGCGCTGCTATTGGTTTCACTGAGAGATGTTATTGCGCGGCGAAACATCACGCGGGCGAGTGTTATTTTTTTAGGCGGGAAGTTGAGGAAGGCTTGGCTGGACGGAATATCATGTATGTTGAGCACAAGCAGGCGAGCGTCAATAACTTGTGCGGAGAGGTTGTAGCAGCGTCCAGTTACTCCGGAAGCGGTTTTCAGTAAATTCTTTCAACTCGTATGGCGCTAAGCCAATGGCTTGGCGTTCGTAATTGAACAAACCATCAACTTTGGTAGGGTTCATTCGCCCCCAAGCGGCATCATCGGCGTGAATCAGTTCGTGTGCGAGCCAAAGTGCGGCAGGTGCAGTTTGCCAGCTTTCGGCTGTGCCGATTCGGAAGTAACTGGGGTTGAAATGAATTTGCGTATCAGAGCCAGCGCCGGTGCCGATCAAACAGCTCGCTTTGCCGTAAAGCTCCTTCCATTCCAGCTTCTGCCCAGAGGCGATGGCTGCGCTGAAATCATCGGGCACCGCGAGATTGTGTGCGGTGGATTCCAGGATGACTACTGTCCGTCGGCTGGCAGCCAAACTTTGCAGAAGCTGGTTGCCAATGTTGATGCCAGTAATAATGGCGAGGGCTTCGCGGGTTTGACGGAGGAAATCGGGTCGGCCTTTGATTGCCAGACGGGCTTGATAGACAAACTCGGTTCCAGATGTAGTCACGAGAAATTCAGTTACAAAAGAGATTGGAGCGAACCGGTTGGCATTGCATCAACAAGAAAACCGGAAACGCTCATAGCCAGCAGCCTGCGGTTCCGGTTTCCTTCGTCGCCACCTTGTACAAGTTATTTCTGCCCACCCAACCAATTGAGCAGATTCCAGAACGCGGGCCAACCAGCAAACTCAGCAGCCTCATCCGGGAAGGCATAATCCACATTGCCAAACGCTGCCGAATCACAAGGGTAGGCTCTTGACCCTGCTGGCATTGGTTGACCTGTTATCACACCACCGTTCGGCACCCAATGATGGGCCAGCGTTTGCGGCACGAGGTTGTAATAGTACTTGAAGTGGTCGGCATAAACGGCTTCGGCACGATTGACGATTTCGACTTCATAATCCCGTCCGCCGCGAAAGATGAAATCTTCGGTGCCATTGCGAAAGTGCAAGACCGCGTAGCCATCAGCGGGCACTTCGACATCCAATCCGGCGTCGAGCGAAATGTCGGAGGGCGCGTGCGGGCAAGGCTCGGCGGTTTCCATGTCCACAAATTGCACGCCGGTCAAATGCTTCGTGGTGTAAAGCGTGCCGCTCTCAAAATGAAACCGCGCGCGGCAACGCTGCGGCTCGACAGCCAGCGGCTGATCTGGGTAAAGATCGTTTTCGATGTCCACCAGCAAGGCAGCGGGTTTGCGGCGGTCATCCGCGCTCACCGCGTCGAGCCGGACGAGTGGGCCGCCCTGCGGAAAGACGCGTAACGAAATGTCGCCATTGACCGCGTCGAAGCCCTGGTATTCCCGCAACACCACGCCCGCCTGGCGAATGACGATGTGCGGTTGATGCCGATGCTCCGGCGCGGCGTCGTCCGTAGGAATCATGCCAACCATCAGATGGTCAGGATACTTCGTGAAGAACGCGCAAAGATCGTCGAAGAGAATGCGAATGGTGCTCATCTGGTTTCTCCTTATGGGTAAGGGTTGATGATGCGCGTATGCGTTACGCGCGTTGGGATTTGCGGAGCCGGGATTCTACACCTTTGAGTTCAATAAGTAAGGCCCATAAAAAGTATCCAGTCAACGCGCACCAGCACACGCCGATCAAGTACCTTGATGACGTAAAAAGGGAAAAAGGCCGAGCGTGACTCTTTGCAAGGCAGCCAAACCATTTCTGTCGCTGGTTCGTTGATTTGCGTGATAAAGGGGTTCAGCAACCGGTTATCAAACTGAGCTATTTGCTTGAGCGTAGCTTCCCAGCGCATTTGCCGAAGCTGGCCCTTATCGAAAATGAAGGGATTTTCTGAGTAATACAGCGAATCCAGGTATATTCCCGTCGGCGCATCAACGCGCACCATTGCGCTGCTGTTGCCACTCGGCTTTAACATAGGCACTAAATAATAATCGCGCCCAATCACATCCAACCGGCGCACCAGGCGCGGCGTGCCGAAACTCGTTCCGCTCAGGTAGGCATTGCAAGGCGGATTGGTGAACAAACCGAAGCTGTCCATTTGCCTGCGCACAGATGTTTCATCGAAAGCTCTATTTGGCGCGTCGAAAGACATCATGGGCAACGGCGGAGGCGGCAGCAACGGCGGCTGTATCGGGGAAGCTTCGCTGGGTGGTTGCCAGCCGATACGTCCCCCAGGAATGCCGCCAGGGGAAGAAGCCCACGAGACCGCTGCCCGGTTGATGACCGGAAAATTGTAGTCGCCGATAGCCGTGTCACTGCCATTGATGTGGATCAGCACTGTTTTACAGACATCGGGGTTGGCGTGCACGTCTGCCCCTTTGGTCAGCGGGAAGTAAGGATCGTTGCCCACAAAGCCGTTACTATCGTGCTTGAACAACACGATCCAATGCGCATCGTAATCGCTTTTCGCATCGTAAGTCACAAGATTGCTGTACCCCTTGGCCTCGATGACGCTGCTGAGTTGCTTCTTATAGTAAAACGTGCCGTGCACCGGCACGATGGGGTAAGTCTGATAGGTAGTGTTATTGATGCGGTTTCTCAACCACGGCAGATAGTCCTTGGCCTTACCGTAGTAGTAGGCCTCAAACGCAACGTTGAATGACTGCTGGCGTAGTCCCAAGGTATGTTTCAGCTCATCCGGTCTGGTCGCCCAAGCGTCGTAATCGTATTTTTGCCAAGTTGGGTTTGTGGCAGCGCCTAACTTATCGGCGTCCTGTCTGAGGTCAACCTGTTTGGGTAGTGTTTGGTTCGTCCTCAAGTAACTCAACACCATCTGCGCACAAGCCGGGCCGCACTGCGTTTTTTCGTCTTGTCTGTGATAGGGAAAACTATTGATCGTCGGCATGCTTCCTCCTGTGTTGGGTTGATCGTTCAGTAACGCGAGTGGTGCAAGTCAGGCAGATCAACCCGCGCCACTCACACTTCGGCTGGGCTACAACTCTTCGTGTTGCCCTAGAAAGATCAAGTCGCAAGGGGAGGTTTTGTCCCCTGTTCCTTTAGCAAACGGCGCAAAGTCAATCCGCTCGTCCGCCGCGACATCGGCAAAAACATTGTAGTAATGCTGAAAGTCGCTGAAATGCTTGTCAGTGTTACCATCTCGCTGGCAGTTATTGTGGAGCAAAATTTCATAATAGAAATCGTCAGCGGGCGTTAGGGTAAGCCGGTTGCGCTTGTCTGGCGCGCCAGCGTTGTAAGCAATCACGACCTGTTCTTCCGCTGAATCAGCAACCAGGTCAACCGCCATCTGGGAAGCTACATAGCAGCGTTTGAACGCGAGCGCCCGATTGGCCAGCCGCGCCGCTTCCGGGAAAGCACTTTTCACTTCACGCGGCCCAATTTCGTGTGTCGAAACCACGCCGTTGGGAATTCTGATGCGGCGCGTCAAAGTGCCCGGCGTCATATCCAGTTTGCGGTTGTGATAGCGCATACCCTCCAGGTCAATCACCCAGCGGAAATCATGTTTGACCTCATCATCCTCCGGGTTGATGTCGCCCAACGTCGTCGGGTCACTCTGGAACACTTCTTCCCCTAGTGAACCGTTCTGGTATACCTCAAGATCACTAGGGCGGTTCTTTACCTTGATCGAGATGTTTTGCAAGTGGCCGCTCCCGCGTGGGGGTTTTATCTCCCACGTTTCCCCCACCAACTCATCCGTTTCCCGCATGCGCTTGGTTATGCGAAGTGAGAAAACGTGCTCGTCGGCAAACTCATAAACGCCTAACTCCATCTGGCGTTTTTTCGGGTTCAGGCAGAAAGCAAAAAGACCATCAATGATAATTTTGGCTGCCGGGTTTTCTGGAATTGTGTTGACCATTGTCAGTTCCTCCTGGTTACGTGTTTTGGGTTTTCAGATGAGGGGGCGTGCTCGTTGCACGCACCCCAAGACAACTTGCATGTAAAGTAATGCGCCGGTGCCCCCGATGCGGTACAGGGAGCGGTAGCGACCTGGTACCCCGAAGGTACACACGCGAAGTTACCAGGTCGCTACCGCTCCCTGTACCGCATCGCACTGTCCCGTACATCCCAATCGCGAGGTTCATAAGACATCCCCGCCAAACGTACTGAACGCCGCCCAGTAATAAGGATGGCGATACTGTGAGTTGGTGTGGTGCAACAAGTCGAGTTGCGCACGCCTCAACGCCTGAGACGCAGAATGTGTCTTGAACTGTTGATGAAAGTCAGCCATCAAGACGGCGGTGACTTCGGAATCTACAGGCCAAAAGCTCGCCACGACGGCGGGCACACCGGCAGCCAAAAAGGCGCGGCTTAAACCAATCAGGCCTTCACCACGATAAAACCGTTCGACGCCCGATTGGCAAGCCGATAACACGGCCAGGCGTGTTATCGGCAACCGCATCTGGGCAATTTCGTATGCGCGCAATGCGCCGTCCTCTTCATCGCCTTCGGCTGGTTTGGTTAGCAGCAACCGCGAATTAGCGGGGGAGTGTTGGTCAATCACCCCGTGCGTCGCCAGATGTAAAATGGACGCGCGTTTGAGTTCCGCTTTGACGGCTTGCTCAGTGGCTTGCTCAGCGTTGAGTACTCGACTGTCCGCATAATTTTGCGCCACGTCGCGCGTCTCGCTTTCAGCCGCAGCCAAATCAGCTAACTGCGGATACCTCGTTTGGTCGAAACGCGGGTTCCCCACAGCCAACAGACGATCATTGCGCTTGGCTGGCTGGCGGCGAGCACGTTCGGTACAAAGCAGGAAAACCGAAGCGCTAGGCGCGGTGATGAGCGCGTGATTTTCAATTAGGTATTTTTGTTGCCGAGCGGAAAAGAGCGCGGCAAAAGGCAGATGGTGCAGCACTTTGTCAGGCACAATGCACACAATCTCAGCCCTGGTCAGAAAGGGTTCGAGCGGCTCAAGCAGAATTTGATAGAGTTCGGCTGAAAGCGCGGCGGCCTGGCTTTGCGCAGTAGGGTTTTTCTCAGTCAAAGCTTGTAAAAAAGCGTGTACCTTTTGCTCCAGTGAAGGTAATGAAATCGCTTGCTGGTGGTGCGTTAATTCACTGGCCGAGACACCCCAAACAAGTAAACGGTCTGGCAAACAGGCAAATTCAAGCAGGCTGGTACTGTTGCCAAGCCTCCGTTGCACTGCCCTACTGTTCAATGGTTGCGAACGATCCGCTACAGGTATTGGTGCGACAGACGGTAAAGGGCGAGTGCTTTTCAGCAATTCAAGCAAAGAACGAGCACGGCCTTTCTCTGATAAGTCCAAAGCCGTTCGTACATTGTCGGCATAAGCAAAACCAATAGCGACGTCAAAGATTTCGTATTCCTTATCGAAGAAAGCTGTCCGCTCCTTTTCAGAGAAAGTCTGATTGTGATTCTTTTCAAAAATAACCAAGGCGCGCGTCAAGTCCCGTTTTGCCTGTTCAGTACGACCCAAAGCAATCTCGGTTAGAGCTTTGCCACGGTAAATCTCAAAGTCATCTGCGGTATTTTCCAATTGCCTATTGAGGCTGATGACACGCTCATAACTTTGCAAAGCGGCGGCAAAATCATCTGCTTTGCGTTGCAAATCAGCTAGAAACAAACCGCTATGGGCCTGAATACTAATTCCCTGCTTTTCGTTTTTTAGACTGGCGCCAATACTGACAGCACGTTTCAATATAGTGGTGGCTTCAGCATATCGTGCTTCTTTACCAAGAATTGCACCAAGCTGAGTATAAGTACGCGATAGTTGGAGCGCGTGACCAATTTCTTGTTCAATGCTCAGTGCCTCTTGCTGGTAGGCGATGGCTGCTGATTGAAACCCCAAGATAAATAAATTTAAGGCAGTTCGATTAGCTGTAGACCAATGCTGCTGACGGCCGTTTTTTTGTTGCTGTATGGCATTAAGCGTTTGCTCCTGATAAGTAAGCGATTGTTCCCAATCACCCAAATCGTTGCACACTATAGCCAGAGCCCCCCTACAGACGATAATCAGGTTTGTATTACTGATCAGTTTGGCGACTGAAAGCGCCAATTGGTTGGAGCGAACAGATTTATCCAGCCAATCTAGTTCTTGATAATACTCAGCAATGCCATTCAAACTTTCCCCTCTTAACCAAAGATAGCTATTGCTCGACGCCGCCAAATCTCCAAACAACTCCCGGCTCTTACGCAAATTCGATTGCCGCAAATGCGAACGGGCGAGCAAACAGGTTGTCATCTTCACTTCGCACTCATCCCGCACCTGTCGGAACAAGGCAATAGCCGTCTCGTAATTCGCGGCGGCTTTTTGTTGCGAAGTTGTGCGTAGATTTCGCCCATCATTCAAATGCTGCCGCGCGCGCAACAACAATGATTGTTGCGCGCGCGTAGTCTTCCTGTAATAGCGGGCGACATCACGCACATAAGGGTCAGTCGTTCGTTGATAAATCAACACGCCGAGACGTTCGAGCAGTTGTTGTCTGTGGGTGGCCTTGGTCGTGTCGCCGTTTTGCCGGGCGGCGAGCAATTCGTCAAGCAGGCGTTCGGTGATGCCGTTGCCGGTGGTCGAATAGGACTGGCAGAACAGGTCGAAGGTGCGTTCGTCGTTGGCCGGGTCTTTGAGGTAATCCTGATAAAGCTCGTCTTCGCTCTTTGAAATGTTGGATGGCGTTTTTTCGAGTTCGGCCAGGCGGCGGCGCGCTTCGTCGGCCCAGGGGGATTTGGGGTCGAGTTGCAGGTATTTCTTCCACTCTTCGATGGCTTGGCGCGGCAGGTACATTTCCTGCAAGCAGAGCGCTCGGTTAAAGACAGCAGCGGGATAATTGGGGTGCAGCTTCAGAGCTTGTTCAATGGATTCGAGGCTGGCGGCCAGGTGTTGCAGGCTGTCGCCGGGCTGGTTGCTGCGTTTTTCGAGCTTGGCTTTTTCGAGCAGGGCCGCGCCGAGGTCGTTGTGCAACTCGGCGGCATTGGATACAGAGGGGGGCGTGTCTTTGAGCGCGGCGTTGAATTGTTCGATGGCCTTATCGAAGCTTTTGCCGGCCAGATAGTATTTGCCCAGCGCGTGCTTATTCGCGGCGGTGGGCTGGTCGGCATAAGCATCGAGCAAGACGCGTTCGGCACGTTGGCGCAGGATGCGGGCGTTGGTGTCGGTGTCATTCGCGCCACGCGTGGGGGCATAAGGCGCGTAATCCAGTCCACCGATGCGCACGTCGAGCGTGCGTCCGCTGGCGTAGGCGCGGTTGAGCGCCAACATGCCTTCGCTTGGCCGTGGTTGTCCGGTAAAGCGCCAAAGCAGGAAGGTAGCGGCGCTGACCAGCAACAATGCGGCAGCCAGTTTGAGATAAGGGGAACGAGTCATACTGCTGAACATTTGTCGCCGCGCCGGGCGGGCCGGAAACGGGACGACGTTATTGGGTTGCGTGTGTGCGTTTGTTGGTGTCGCGGGTTCAGTGACCGCAGTTTTTGCGGCCACGGCCCGCACGGCGCGCAAGTATGCCAGTTTGGAGTTGCGCGCCGCCGTGCACAGGAAATGCTGCTCAAAGGCGGCGAGTTCCGCCGGGTCGAGTTGGCCGGTGAGGTAATCGTCCAGCAATTCCTCTTCGACCAATTCGAGTTGCGCGAGGCCCTCGTCAGTGACGAGCAACGTTTCCTCAATGTCTGCGCGGGATGCGTCTGCCAGAGTTCCGAGCAGATACGCTTTGATTTGACTGTCAGCAATCAATGACATTTCAGCAAACCTTACTTTCCCGCTCGCTGATGAATGGCGAGACAGGACAAAACATCACGCCAAAGAATGTTCAAGACAGGAATTAAGACAGAGTGCGAGCCGTTGATTGAGCCGGAAAATGCGATTGCGCAAGGCGTTTTGGGTCAGGCCGAACTGCGCGGCCAAGTGCCGCCGCAAATCAATCTTTTGCTGTTTGGCCTCGCGGTAATAGCCCAGCACCAGCGCCCGGTCTTCGGCGGGCAATTGGGCCAAACACTGTTCCAGGCACTGATGGCGCTGTTCCGTTTCATGCTGATGCGCCTCTGCGCTGAGCGCCACATCGTGCACGGGACGCAGGGGTTCGGCTTTTTGCGTGGCCCGCAAATGGTCGCGGTAAATGTTTTTGGCGATGCCCAGCAGATAGGCCAAGGGTGTGGCTTCGGGCGGAATGTCGGGCAATTTGCGGATGGCGCAATCAATCGTTTGGTCAGCCAACGACTCGGGGTCAGAACAGGTGCGTCCGGCAAAAAAGAGCATTAACCGCCGCCGGGCGGATTCATACGCTTCGCCATTCGCCGCCTGCTCCGGCGTCAGCCATGCGAGAAAGGCGCGCAAATCCGCCGCGTTGATTTCAATGACATCACTCTCGCGGGTTCGTCTGGTCATAATGGCCAACCACGGCCAGAACTAGCCGATCTTAAAGAAATTCGTCTATGTGCTTGATGAATATGAAGGAAACCCAAATCAGACGGGCGGGAGTGTAGGGGAAGCTGAAATTTTAGTCCAGAGTTTCCACACGCTTGCCCTTTCGTTAGTGCTGGCGGTCACTGAGGCGGATGAATGTTGCGCCTGACCAGTGACCCCATCAAGCTAAAAATGAGGGATACGACAGCGTAGGGGCAGACCTGCGTGTCTGTCCCGGTGGCGTCAAACCTACTCGAGGAGGTCTTCCCCGACCGGGGCAGACACGCAGGTCTGCCCCTACGCTGTTAGTTGTCCCCGCTCTGATGTCCAGCAATTTCAAGTTGACAAGACAGTAGGCTTCTTATGCCTATTTTGAAAAGCCCGCCCATAAAAAAGGACGCGGCAAGCCTTTCGGCCTCCCGCGTCCTTTTCTTTTCCGCCGTTCAAAGCGGCCGTGTTTAATTCCCGGCCGTGAAGCCACCGCAACGGCTGTTCGGTTCATTGCCGTTGATCAGATCGAGGATGACCGCCAGTTTGCCCATGTCATCCGCGCGGTTTTCGGTCAGCGCCGACCGCGCCTGATTCAGCAGATCGCCGATGGTCGTGCTGACGTTGACCGTGAAGCCGTTCGACAACTGCACGGACGTGATATTGACACCGTAACAGCGCAACTGACCACTCAGCACCCCCGCCGAGGGGAAGGGACCTGAAACCGCCAGCAGGCTGATTTGCGCCGCGACGTATTCGGCGTTGAGTTGTGCGAGCGTCGAGCGGCCCCCCTGCAAAGCGCGTTTGACATCAGCCAGATTGTCTTGAATCGAAACCGGCTGGTTGAAATTCACGCCCGCGATCAGCACCGAACCGCTCGGCAAGCGGCTCATGTTCAGCACGTAATAGACCGGCGATTGGAAACAGATCGCCTGACACGGCGGCGCGCTATCAATCGTCAGGCTCACGGCGGTGGATGATCCGCCGCCAGGGCCGGGGTTGAAAACAGTGATATTCGCCGCGCCCGTATTGGCGATGTCAGAGGCCGGAATCGCCGCAATCACCGAGGTATTGCTGATAAACGTCGTCAGCCGGTCGGCCCCGTTCCAACGCACGACCGCGCCGGGCACGAAGCCAGCGCCAGTCACCGTCAGCGCAAAAGCCCCGCTGCCCGCTTGCACGGCGGCTGGGTTGATCGCGCCGATCTGCGGGGACGGATTGTTCACCGCAAAGGGCAGCGCATTGGACGCGCCGCCGCCGGGCGCGGGATTGACGACCGTGATGCTGAGCACGCCGCCCGTCACCAAATCGGTGTCGGTCAGTTGCGTGGTGACTTGCGTCGGGCTGACAAAGGCCGTCTCGTGCGCGACGCCGTTGACGTTCACGACCGCGCCGTTAAAAAAGCCCGTGCCGTTCACCGTCAACGCCAGACCCGCGCTGCCCACCAGCGCCTGATTGGGGCCTAGCGAGATCAGCGTGGGGCGGCCATTGACGACCGCAAAGCTGGCTTGGCCAATTTCCGCCGTGCCTACTGGTGAAGTATAAAACACGCGCAGCAAGTAATTCCCTGCGGCGGGCAGCGGGCCAAAGCTGCTGCTCAGATTCCACGGCGTCAGCGCCGCTGTGCAAGCCTGCCCCGGGTTGGAAGTGCTGATGCGCACTTCGTTGCCGGCGATGGAAACCTGCGGATTTTGCGGGACGCAGCCATCCGGCCAGACGCCGGAAAGTTGCGCGGTGAGCGTGTCGTTGGTCGTGGGCGCGTTCGGCGTCAGCGCGATTTGCGCCGCCGGTAATTGGCGAATGGTGAACGCGGCGCTGTTTGAGGTGCCGCCGCCGCCGCTGACCGAAGGCGGCGTAAAAACCGTGACCTGTGCCGTGCCGCCTTGCGCCAAATCCGCCGCCGGAATTTGCGCGGTGAGCTGCGTGGCGCTGAGGCGCGTGGTCTGACGATCCGTGCCGTTCCAGCGCACGACCGATTCGGTGATGAAGCCCGTGCCATTCACCGTCAGCGTGATGCTCGCCGCGCCTGCAAACGAAGCGTTCGGGCTGATGTTGCTGATAACCGGCGCCGGATTGGGCGGCGGGACGATGTTGAAAGGCAGCGCATTCGAGGTGCCACCACCGGGCGCGGGGTTGACGACGGTCACGTTGGCCGTGGCCGCGTTGGCGACATCCGCCGCCGCAATCTGCGCGACAATCTGGGTGGCGCTGATATACGTCGTGGCGCGCGCTTCGCCATTCCACTGCACGCGCGAACCAGCGACGAAGTTGGTGCCCGTGATCGTCAACGTAAAGGCCGGGCCGCCCGCGAATGCCTGATTCGGATTGAGCGCGGTCAGCGCCGGCACGGGATTGGGTTCATTTTTGACCGTGAAGGCCAGGGCCGCCGACGTGCCGCCACCCGGTGCGGGCGTAAAGACGGTCACTTGCGCGGTGGCGACTTGCGCCACGTCCTGCGCATTCACGACTGCCGTCAATTGCGTCTGCCCGACAAACGTCGTTAACCGATCCTGCCCGTTCCAACGCACGACCGACGCGGGCGTGAAGCCGGTGCCGATCAAGGTCAGCACGAAGCCCGGACTGCCCGCCGCCACCGAGTTGGGCACCAGTTGCGCCAAGACCGGCGCGGGGTTCGTCACGGTGAAATTCACCCCGCTCGAAAGTCCGCCGCCCGGCGCGGGGTTAAAGACAGTGATGGCGAAAGCGCCGCCCGTGATGACGGCGGCGGCAGGCAGTTGCGCGTTCAATTGCGAGTTGGTCACAAAGGTCGTCGGCACGTCATTGCCGTTAAAGCGCACTTGCGAATTAGCGGCAAAGCCGGAACCGTTGACGACCAAAGCCACCGGCCCGCTACCTGCCACGACAGTATCGGGATTGCTGCTGCTGATGCGCGGCGCGGGGTTGGTGATGGTGAAGGCGACTCCACCAGAAGTGCCGCCGCCCGGTGCGGGGTTAAAGATGGCGACTTGCGCATTCCCGCCGGCCACGATGTCGGTGGCTGGGATTTGCGCGACGAGCAAGGTTTCCGAACCGAAGTCGGTCGGGCGATCCTGCCCGTTCCAACGCACGACCGAACCTTGCACGAAGCCTGTACCGCTGACGATCAAGGTGAAGCCACCCGTCCCGGCGAGCGCGGAGGTCGGATTGATCGAGGTAATGCGCGGCAACGGATTGCGTTTGCGCACTTCAAGCGGCAAGACATTCGACAATCCGCCACCCGGCGCGGGATTGGAAACCTGCACTTGCAAGGTCGCAGCGACGGCGACGTCATTGGATGTCAGCGCCGTCGTCAATTGCGTCGCGCTGATATAAGTCGTCTGGCGCGCATTGCCATTGATGATGATCTGCGAACCGCGAATGAACCCGGTGCCGGTCACGGCCAGCGTCACGCCGGTCGTGCCTTCGCCAACGATATTCGGCGTCAGGCTGGTCAGCACCGGCACCGCGTTGATGATGTTGAGCGTCACGCTGTTGGACGTGCCGCCGCCCGGCGCGGGATTGACGACGGTAATCGCCAACGTGCCAGCCGAAGCAATGTCATTGGCCGTCAATTGCACGGTCAGTTGATTGGCGTTGACGAACGTGGTGGGCCGCGTTTCGCTATTGCCGTTCACCCGCACAAACGAGCCTGCGACGAAGCCGCTGCCGTTGATCGTGAGGGCCAGCCCATTCGCACCCGCCGTCGCGTTGGGCGGATTGAGCGACGTAATCGCGGGCACAGGGTTGGGCGCCTGCGTGATGTTAAAGGTCAGCGGATTGGATTCGCCGCCGCCCGCCGGTGGCGTAAACACCGTCACCGCAGCCGTGCCCAGACTGGCGATGTCCGCCGCCGTGATTTGCGCCGTCACTTGCGTGCTGTTGGTGAACGCGGTCGGGCGCGCCTGCCCATTCCAGCGCACCACCGAATCGCTGACGAAATTGACGCCCGTCACGGTCAGCGTGAAGGCCGCACCGCCCGCCGTTGTGCCATCGGGGCTAAGCGCCGTGATGCGCGGCAAGGGCCGCGCGCCCTGATTGATCGTGAAACTGATTTCGTTTGAAGCCGCGTTGGCCGCCGGGCTGAACACAGTAAGTTTGGCCGTACCCACGTTGGCAATGTCCGCCGCCGTGATCTGCGCCGTGAGTTCGGTCACGCTGACCAACGTGGTCGGGCGGGCTTCGCCATTCCAGCGCAAGACCGAATTGGCAGAGAAATTCGTGCCCGTCACCGACAGCGTAAAGGCCGGGCCGCCCGCCACAGCCGAACTCGGACTCACCAGCGTGATCGTCGGCGGCGCGAACGTAATCGTCAGCGGCAATTCGGTTGAAAGGCCGCCGCCCGGCGCGGGATTAAACACGCGAATCGTCGCCGTGCCGCCATTGGCGATGTCGGCTGCCGTCAGAGCCGCGCGCAATTCGGTGGCTGACACATACGTCGTGGGCCGATCCTGCCCATTCACGCGCACCACCGAGGTCTGCACGAAATTCGTGCCCGTCACCGTCAGCGAGAAAGCTGCCCCGCCCGCCGTCACGCTGGCCGGATTCAACGCCGTCACCGTCGGCACGGGATTGGGCGGTTGCGTGATGGTGAAAAGCTGCGCGCTCGAAACGCCGCCGCCGGGCGGTGAGTTGAAGACTGTCACCGAAGCCGTGCCCGCGTTGGCGATGTCCGCCGCCGTGATCTGCGCTGTAAGTTGCGTGCCGCTGACAAAGGTCGTCGGGCGCGCTTCGCCATTCCAGCGCACCACTGATTCACTCACAAATCCTGAACCGTTAACCGTCAACGTGAAGGCCGCGCCACCCGCCTGTGTTGTGGTCGGACTGATGCTGGTGACGCGCGGAATTGGTTTGGGCGCATTGACCGCAAACGTCAGCACATTCGACGCGCCACCGCCCGGCGCGGGATTGGTCACGATCACATTGAAGCTGCCCGCCGTGTTCAATGCCGAAGCCGGCAAATTCGTCGTCAATTGCGTGCTGCTGACATAGAAAGTAATGCGGTCAACGTTGTTGAATTTGATGACCGCGCCCGGCACGAAATTCGTGCCCGTCACCGTCAGGGTCACGCCCGGCGTGTTGGTCGCCACCGAAGCCGGAGTCAAACCGGTCAGCGTCGGCGCAGGGTTGTTGACGTTCAGTGTCAGCGCATTGCTGGTCAGGGCTTCGGGCGTGCGCACCGTGATGCTGAGCGTGCCGGTTTCGAGTATGTCCACCGCCAGCAGCGTCGCGCGCAATTGCGTGGCACTGACGAATTCGGTGAAGCGCTCCGAACCGTTCACACGCACCGTCGAACCATTCGTAAAATTCGTGCCGTTGACCGTCAGCGTGAAATTGTTCCCGCCCACCAGCACATTGAGCGGATTGAGGGACGTGAGGACGGGCGCCTGCCCAGTGACCGGCGGATTGAGCGTAATCACGCCTGCCATAAACGACGCAGGCAAGGTGGCCGCCTGGTCATCCACGACCGCGCCATTGCTAAACCCAACCGTCGTCGAATTGAGCGTGCTCGCGCCGGGCACGTTAAAGGTCAAGGTCAGAAATTGCCGCACGCCAGCGGCGAATTTTTGGCCGAAGGGCAATGACAGATTGACGATCACGCGGCCATTGGCGGCATCGTTGGCATTCACAACCACTGTCGCGCCCGCCGCATCCGCGCCCGCCACCGCGCCCACAAAGGTTAATTGCGTGGGATCGAAATTGAGCGTGAAGCCGACCGCGAATTCGGTGCCCAGCGCCGTCAGTTCAACCTGGGTCGAACCATTTTGCCCGCGTTGAAACGTGGCGGGCAGAATGCGCACGGCGCGCGTCTGATCCGGCGACACGGTTTGCGCGAGCAATGCGCCCGCGCCATTCAATAAAACCACGGGCGCACTCGGCCCACCGGCGGCCATTGGCGCGTCCAGCCCCGCCGCATAACGACCAGCCTGCACCCAATCGGCCAGCGTCACTTGTCCATCGCCCAAGGTCGCACGCGGCGCGCAATCGGCGCGTTGAAATTCAACGCCGTTGGCGGGCGTCTCCAACTGCGCGGCAAAGCGCCCCAACAAGGCCCAATCCGCCACCGACAACACGGCATTGCCGCCCGCTTCGCGCGGGGCCACATCGGCTTCCAAACCCGCCTGCACCGCGACCAGCCCGTTGACGAAGCCGGTCGAGATGGCATTCGCACGCACATCCGCCACGTACCGCGCGACAGGCTGATCATCGAATTCGAGCGGCAAGGTCGCCACATTTAGTTTCGGCGAGATGCTGAATTCAATGTTGACCAGCGTGCGCAACCCGGCGGCGAGTTGTTGCCCCTCCGCCAACACCAGTTGCACACCCAGGCGGCCCGCTTTGATCTCGTCTGTATTGACCGTGAGCGTCGCGCCCTGCGTTTCGGCGGTTACGCTGACTTGGGGTTTGCCGAGCGCGGTGGCGTCAAACCGCAAGCTGAACGCCAGACTATGTTCGTTGCCTGCGGCGTTGTATTCGACCGGCACGGTCACCTGACTGCCCGGCGCGGCACTGGTCGAAACCAAACGCATTTGGCGTTGCGCTTGCGGCGCGGCACGCCGTGTGGGCGCTATCGCCAGCCTGAAAGGCGCGGACGTGCGCGCCACGAAAGTTTGAAACTCTTGCATAGCGTGCGTGACGGTCGCCGCCGCAAAGGCCGTAGGATGAATGCCGGATATTTGCGCGCCGCTGGCCAGCGCCAAGACGCTAAACAACCCCGCCACCAGGACAAGGCGTGATTTTGACGACACCGCTGGCCGCGTGTGCTTTACCACGTTAAACATAAGAGGCCACTCCTTCCTCAATCAATCTCAAAAATAAACAACTCAAGGGCGAAAAATGAATTCAAGGATTGAACTAACAATCAGCATTGACCGCACTGGGGCAGCGCGGAATTTAACAGCCATACTCAGGGCGTACTGGGGGTAGGGTAAACGATGACTGCTCTAAAAGAACCGACTGGAAATTTATTTAATGGGACACGGGCGATTTTGGGCTGTTGGGAATATACCCCGAAACCTGAAGTGATGCTAACGAATTAATGTGGAACATCCGGCCGCGAAGTTTCTGTCTTTGAAAGATTAATCCGCGCTCGCACACGTCCACACGTGCAGGCTTGCGCCCGCCAAATCAACGCTGCTCGTTCAGGCTTTTGTCATAGCTGAAATACTTCACGCTGATCTCATGCAACGGCGCTTTCGCCAACGCCTCGCGCTGCGGGGCGTCCAGGTATAGCAAGATGTATTGCGCGATGTGCGGCTGGGTGAGGCCCTTCTGCGTCTTCAGGTAATTCAAAAAATCGTCGGCGAACCAGTCAAAAATTTTCGAGATGGTCAGCCGCTTGGCCGCCGCGTCATATTGCACGTTGCGTGAATCATTCAGAAAACGTTTGGCCGCCCGTTCCAACACCGCTAATGTTTGGCCCGCTGGAATCGCCCCCTGCCACAAGCCCGGGCAACTGCGCGCCGCGCAATTCAAATAAAAATGCGCGCGCGGGTCTTTGAACTGCGGGCGGATAATCTGATGCTCCAGATACTCTAGCGAAGATTTTTTGCCGCCCATTATGATCTCGTGATTTTTGAACTGCCCGATGAAATTCCACATTTCGTTTTTGGCCGGATAAGCATTGGCCGCGTGATAGAGCACCCAGGCGTTATAGGCGGTCAGGTAATACCGCAGCCGTTCGTCCGGCTCGCTGATTGCCAGCGGGTCAGCCGCGCCCAATTGGTCTACAAAGCCTTTCAACGCCCCGAGTTCTTTTTTCAAACCCGCATAATTGACCAGACCGCGCGCGTCCACATAGGTGCGCAGCAGTCGGTCATACTCGGTGTAATTCTGGGCGCGGGCCACTGGCACGCTAACCAGCAATAAGAACCCGCACAAAACTGCTTGAGTCAATCTGTAAATCATCTATGCTCCTCCTGCAAAATTCGCGGCGGCAAAGATAATGGCCGCGCCTGAAGCATACCGTATCGCAAGCTACGTTGACGACCATCCCATGTGCCTCTCGATTATCATCCCGACGCTCAACGAAGCCGCCATCATTCGCGCCGCCGCCGCCGCGCTCGCCCCCTGGCGCGACCAAATCGAAATCATCATCGTTGACGGCGGCAGCACCGACGAGACCGTCGCCCGCGCACAGGGCTGTGGCTTGTCCGTGCTGACCGCGCCACGTGGACGCGGCACGCAGATGAACGCCGGGGCACAAGTCGCGCGCGGCGACATCCTGCTCTTCCTGCACGCCGACACGCGCTTGCCGGACGAAGCCCCGGCGTTGATCGCAACGGCTCTCGCCGATCCTGCCGTCAACGGCGGCCATTTCAGTTTGCAATTTGACGGCGGCACGCGCGCGGCCCAGTGGCTGACCTGGCTGTATCCTTGCTTGCGGTTGGGCGGGATGTGTTACGGCGATTCGGCCATCTTCGCGCGGCGCGCCGTCTTTGAAAGACTGGGCGGCTATCGCGACATGCCGCTGTTTGAAGACGTGGATTTGTTCAAACGGCTCAAACGCGCGGGCCGCTTTGTGCACTTGCCCGCCCGCGCCACGACTTCCTCACGCCGCTTTGAAGGGAGGTTCGCCCGCACCTTTGCGTTGTGGTCGTGTTTGCAGGTGTTGTATTGGTTAGGGGCACCGCCGCAACGCTTGGCGCAACTTTATCGCGTGGCGCGCTAACTCCGCCGCTACCCGTCGCGAAGTTTTTTTTCAACGCCCGAATTTCTTCGATAAAGATTTTCACGCTGACTTATGCGTAAAGCTGAATTGCTTTTTGCCTTCTCACATTACGGCGCGCTGGCTGGTTTGGCGTTGTGCGCTTACGCCTTCGGACGCCGCGCGTTGCGCCATTTTCAATTTGCGAATGCTGCGGAACGCATCGCCTTTTCAACCACGCTGGGGCTGGGGCTGAGCGCGCAGGGGGTGTTTTTATTGGGCTTGCTGCGCGGGCTTTATCCGGCCTTGTTAACGGGCGCGTTGTTGGCAGGACTGGTTCTTTGTCATTCCGTCTGGCGCACGTGGCTGCGGGAAATCGCGGCTGGCATCAAGCCGCTGGTCGCCAAAGCGTCGTGGCGCTGGCTGGCGTGGCTTGGGCTGGCACTGTTTTTGGGCTGGTGGTTTCAGCAACTCTGGCAGATTCCGTTATATCCGCCCACGGCCTTTGACGCCACGGTCTATCACTTGCCGTTGGCGAAGCTCTATGCGCGTGAACATCAATTGGTTTATGGCACGTATCTGCGCGTGCCAGTGTTTCCGCAAAACGTGGAAATGTTATTTACCCTGGCCTTGTTACTGTATGACGATGTTTTCGCGCAGTTGATTGAGACGTTAATGCTCGGTCTGGTGGCGTGTGGATTATTGGCGTGGGGCAAACGTTTTTTGAGTTTCTCCGCCGGCGTTTGGGCCTGCGCTTACCTGTTATTCAATCCGTTGCTGATCTGGCTGGCGGGTGCGGCCTACATTGATTTGGGCTTGATGGCGTTTTGCTTCCTGGCTTGTTACGCGGTTGAAGTCTGGCGGCGCACCTTCGAAGCACGCTGGTTAATGCTGGCTGGAACTTTTGCGGGACTTGCGGCGGGGACAAAATACACGGCGTTATTTATCGTCCTGGCGCTGACGCTCGCGGTGAGTTGGTTTGGCTGGCAGAAATTCGGACGTGCCGCGCTTTGGCAATGCGCCGGGAAATTTGCTGTTGTGGCGGCGTTGGTGGGTGCGCCCTGGTATCTCAGGAATTTTTACTACACGCATAATCCGATCTTCCCTTTTCTCAATTCAACCTTTCTCGCCTGGTTTGGCCCAGCGCGCTGGCGGGTCGAAGACAAAATTGATTTAGGCCTTGCCGCCCCGTCCGGCATCCCTTACCACTGGTTCGCGGCCTTCTGGGAAGCGCCGTGGAAACTCGCCTTTCAGCCCAGCAGTTTTTTTATCGAAGCCCGCCTATCGCTGCCGTTTTTCTGCTTGATCCCGCTGTTGCTGTGCCTTGCCGTATGCCGCAAACAAATCACCTGGCTGTGGTGGCTGGTGTACGCTTACTTGGTCTTTGTGTATTTGCTGGCGCCGCAAATGCGCTACTTGTTGGTGATCCTTCCACTGGTGGCGTTAATGGCGGGACAGACCACCGATTGGCTTTGGCATTCGCCGTGGTTGCGCCCGCGCCAGCGCTGGCTGGGCGGCGTGGTTGCGCTGCTATGTGTGATCAGTTGGCCTTTCGCCGCGCGGCGTTTGCAACAAGCCTGGCCCGCCGCACAACTGCCCGTCACGACGGGACAGCGCGCCGCTTATCTCAGCGCCTTGCATCCGGCTTACGGCGCCTATCAATGGCTCAACCGCACGCGCGGCAGCAACTATGTTCTTTACGCCTTTGGACAGGATCGGCTGACCTATTTTGCCGATGGGACGGTGATGGGAGATTTTTTTGGGCCGGCGGCGTATCGCCGCATCCTCGAAAATCAGCGCGACAGCGCGGCTTTATTCCAGGTCTTGACGCGCCTGGGCGCGGAGTATTTTTTGGTGGATGAGAACCCGCAGCTTCAGCCGCTGGCGCGCGATGAATTTTTCGCGGCGCATTTCAAGCCGGTCTTTCAACAAGGCGCGGTGGTGTTATATCAGCTTCTCCCGTAATGGCGCGCTTGATAACCATTGTTGGATTTGAGCGCCACCGCCTCATGCAGCGTTCGGCGTCTCGCAATTACGCTGTTTCCGTTTGGAGTAGTTCTCGAATCCAATCGCTCTTCGCACATGCCAGCACCGTTTTGCCTTTGCCATCCTTGAGCGCAGTGCTTACCCCAAACGAAAGAAAATCTCGGATGATCTGGCGCTGTGCAGCGCGCGCCGCTGCCGTTCCGGAACCACCGCGACCGGTATCCTGTACCGCCAGGTGAAAGGGCGTCGAACCGGGCTTGTTCTGGCGTGTCGCGTCGCTGCCCGCCTCGAGCAGGAAGCGCGTCGCGGCGGCGCAGCGCGTCCGGACGGCGCGGTGCAAGGGGGTCGCGCCGTTCTTGTCCTGCGCCTGCAAGTCCGCCCCTGCCTCAAGCAGGCATTTGAGAGTCTCGACTTGCTGCATTGGATCCCACACAGCGCTGGCTAGATAACCGTCCGCCGCATAGTGGAGCGGGCCGCTCCAGCGCTGGTTCTTTGCCGAGTTCGGATCCGCTCCCGCCGCCAGCAGCATGCGCACGATCTCGACGCGATACCCGGCGGCAGCCAAATGCAGCGCGGTATCACCGACGTATAGCCAGTGAAAAATCTTGGCCTCATGCAGTATCGCTTGGCGGACGCTTGCAGTCACAAGCGCAGGATCGGCTTTCAACATGGCTTGGACGACTGCGCGGTCGTCATCAAGTATGGCGTCAAGGAGTGTGTCCATAATTGGATTCTTTGGGAACTTTACGTTACCAGGTCGCAAAACTAGATCGGTTTTCATTTGCGTGTACGGTAGGCGCGCGGCTTTTGCCATACACCGAAGTGAAACGCCGAAGCGCCGCTTGCTCACGCGCGCGGTACTGTCCCGCTGCGCGGCTTTTGCCATACACCGAAGTGAAAACCGATCTAAACATTGCCAATACAGTTCGTCCACGCACCAAGCTTCACCGGGTTCAAGCAAACGAATCAATGGATGTTTAGTCTTGTGGTGTCATCATTCACAGCTAATAAGACCGATTTCGCGCTAAGCTCATTGTGCTTGATCGGTCGCGTCCGGGCGGCGCGAGACGACGCATTTGACGGTCAGGCTTTGCACCACTTCGCCGCGCTGATTCAGCGTCTCGCTGCGCACGGTGACCATTCCACGGTCAGGCCGTGAGCGCGAAGGAGTGACTTCCAGAATTTCGTTCTCGACGTGCAACGTGTCGCCGGGCCGGGTCGGACGCGGCCAACTCAGTTCCCCGCCCGCGCCGATAATGCCGCCGCGGATCGGCAACCCGCTCTCGACCTGCAAGCGCATGGTGAGCGCCGCCGTATGCCAGCCGCTCGCCGCCAGCCCGGCGAACAAACTGTCTTTCGCCGCATCGTCATCCAGATGGAAGGGTTGCGGGTCGAACTGCTGGGCAAAGGCTTTGATCTGCGCTGCGTCCAGCGTATGCGTGCCGCTGGTGAAGCGCTGACCGGGTTGCAAGTCTTCAAGAAAGAGTAATTGGTTTGAATCCATCATCCTGCTTTAACGATAACTCCTTTCCAGCGTCTTCATACTCTTCTCAATGGGCCTTTCACAAGCCGCCTGCTTTGTTTGGGTCTTCATCAGCCCTCGGTGATGATTATGCATGAGCGCCGCGGGATTTGATCGGTCGTGACAATGCCAAGCATGACGAAAAGCGCCAGCACGACGAGTTGCGTGAAGACGAACGGCGATTCGGATTGCGTCGGCGCCAGCGCCTGCAAGGCCGGCGCTTGTCGTTGCATTTTTCTCCCTCCTTCTGCCAGCGGTAGTGAACTCAAGCTTTTCCGTGGCGTTGCGTCCACGCCACGAGATTCTGTAACAACTGCCGAATGAACTCTTGCGTCGGCTCATCCGTCAGATTTCCTTCCTGATCGAAGCGCGTGTGAGCGCTGCCGATCATCACTTCGGGTTGATTGATGGGAAACATGTTCAGGAACACCATGATCTGGCGCAGATGGTATTGCGCCCGCACCGTGCCGAACGTCCCGACCGATGCGCCCATCAGCGCCGCCGGTTTCCCGTTCCAGGCGCTGTCGCCATAAGGCCGCGACGCCCAGTCAATCGCGTTTTTCAGCACACCGGGAATGGAGTAGTTGTATTCGGGCGTCACGAAGAGAATCGCGTCCGCCGCGCGTATCCGCCGCTTTAGTTCGACGACTTTGGCGGGCGGATTTTGGTCTTCGTCCTGATTGAAAAGGGGGATGCCGTCCAGTTCGAAGATTTCGAGGACTGCGCCTTCGGGCACCAGTTGGGCGGCAGCGCGCAGCGCGGCGCGATTGTACGAGGCGCGCCGCAAACTGCCCGCGATACCGAGAATGTGAATGGGTTGCTTCATCAGAGGTTCTCCTTTTGGTTGTGATGCAATGACCGCCGCCCATGGTGTTGCGCGGCGGTCGTGATGATCAGGCCGCAAAGCCGCCATCAATCTTAAGGTTTGCCCCCGTGATGTAGCCAGCCTCGGCGCTCGCCAGATATGCCACCAGCCCGGCGATTTCCTCCGGCTGTCCGTAACGATGCAACGCCATGATTCCTTTCAACGTGTCGGCAAAGGGGCCATCCGCCGGGTTCATTTCGGTGTCCACCGGGCCAGGCTGAATGTTATTGACCGTGATGCCGCGCGGGCCAAGATCACGAGCCAGGCCGCGCGTGAATCCGGCCACCGCGCCTTTGGTCAGGGCATAAACCGAACCGCCCACAAACGGCATCAGATCGCTGTTGACGCTGCCGATGTTGATAATGCGTCCGCCGTCGCGCAGATGAGCAACGGCTGCGCGCGTCATCAGAAACACGCCTTTGATATTGATGGCGACGATCCGGTCGAACTCTTCAATCGAAAACTGGTCAATCGGCGCGAGCGTGGCGATGCCCGCGTTATTCACCAGAATGTCGAGCCGCCCGAACGTCTCCACCGTTGCGGCGATGGCCCGTTGCACGGCTTCGGCATCGGCGCCGTCGGCGTGGATGGCGCGGGCCTTGCCGCCCGCCGTTTCAATGGCGCGCACGACTTCCTCGGCCTTTTGCGGCGAACTGGCGTAAGTGAACGCGACCGCCGCGCCATCGGCAGCCAGGCGTTGCGCGATGGCCGCGCCGATACCTTTTGAGCCGCCCGTCACGACGGCCACCTTGCCCGCGAGTTTCTTTGGCTCTGTAGTCATACTGCTCCTTTTGTTTTTGCGATATTCGCGCGTTTCAAACGGCTTTCCCACTACGCCTATACTATGCGCAAAGCTTGCGCAGGACGAACGCCAATCAATAACCGGCGACTTCAATGACAGCATTTGGCAAAGGCCTGCGGGGCTTCTTGCGGCAACGGCTTCACATTGTCAGCACGACGCGGAACTCGGCGTCGCCGCTCAGCATACGCGCGTAAGCCTCCGCCGCTTTTTCGAGCGGATAGGTTTCAATCATGGGGCGCACGCCGGTGAGTTCGGCGAAGCGCAGTGTGTCCTCGGCATCAATCGGTGTTCCCGAGGCCCAGCCTTGAATCGTTCGACTTCCGAAAATGAGCTGTACCGGCGTGACCTCGATGGGGGCCAGATCCGCGCCGACGACCATGAGCTTGCCGTTCGGCCCCAGACCATCAATCAACTCGGACATCGCTTTTGAGCTTGGGGCGGTGGCTAGAATGACCTGTGCGCCGCCCAGCTTTTGCAATTCCTCGGCAGCGTTCGTCGCTTTGCTGTCTATGTACACGTGCGCTCCGAGTTGCTTGGCGAGCGCCGCATTCTCAGGCCCACGCCCGATGGCCGCGACTTTATAACCAGACTTGTTCGCGAATTGAATTCCGAGGTGACCCAGACCGCCGATCCCCTGCACCGCGACAAGGTCGCCGGGGAACGCTCCGCTGTGCCGCAGCGCGTTGAAGGTGGTAATTCCAGCGCAGAGCAGCGGTGCTGCTTCGACATCACTTAGACTCTCTGGCACCGCGACCAGTGCCTCCGCTGGAGCCACCATGTATTGCTGGTAGCCGCCGTCATAGCTGATGCCCGCTATTTTCATATTCCGGCAATTGCCAAAATCTCCGCGCCGGCACGCTGTGCACGTGCCGGCGTGGCCGCCGTGCCAGCCGACGCCGACGCGCTGTCCCATTGTCCACGCGGAAACACCAGCCCCCACTTCATCAATGATGCCTACCACCTCGTGTCCTGGAACACGGGGATACTGAATGCCAGGCCAGCCGTCTTTTGTGAGCACATCGCTGTGGCAGACGCCACAGGCCTGCACCTTGATGCGCACCTGCCCTGCCTCGGGGGTGGGAATCTCGCGTTCGACGATTTGAAAATCGGCTCCCGCCTTAGGAACCTGCGCCACCTTCATTGGCGCTGTTGCGACTTTTGCCGTTGCCATAACTCCTCCTATGAATTTCCAGCCATTGTTGAAAAGCACACGTTGCTACCTTTGTGCTGCTTTATCTACTAATCGGCGGCTCTTTCACCGCTTCTGCGACTTCAGACTATGAACTTTCGGAACAAGCGATACATCACGAAATCGAATGGTTTTTCGCTACCACTTTCAAGAGTATGGAGACATCCCACTATCGTGGTACTGCGGTGCGTGTATGCCGCGCGGTCTTTGATTTACCGCCAGCCACCCCCCAGCGCGCGGTAAAGCTGCACGACCGAAAGCAATTCGTTGCGGCGCAGTTGCGCTAGCAGCAGTTCACCCTGAAACAGATTGCGCTGCGCGTCGAGCACTTGCAGATAGCTGTCGAGGCCCCCGCGATAACGCAGCGTCGAGAGATTGACCGTGTCCTGCAAAGCTTTGACCAACTGCTCTTGCTGCCTGCGCTCTTCGACGGTCTGGCGATTGGCGACGAGCGCGTCAGAAACCTCGCGGAAGGCGCTTTGAATCGCGCGCTCGTAGCTGATGAGCGCTTCCTGTTGCAAGGCTTCGATCAGTTGCACGTTGGAGCGAAGGCGGTTGGCATTGAAAATCGGCACGGTCGTCACCGGCGCGAATGTCCAGGTGCGCGCAGGGCCGGTAAACAAGTCCGAGAGCGCGCGGCTCTGCACGCCGAAAAGCGCCGTCAAGCCGATCTGCGGAAAATACGCTGCCCGGGCTGCGCCGATACGCGCGTTGGCGGCGATCAGTTGTTGTTCCGCCGCGCGAATGTCCGGGCGGCGTTCGAGCAACGACGACGGCAGCCCGGCGGGTATGGACGCAGGCGCAGCGAGTTCGGCCAGCGTCTTGCCGCGCGCGATGTCACCGGGATTGCGCGCGGCAAGCAGGCTAAGCAGATTTTCGGTTTGTTCGATCTGTCGCGTTACTGAAGCGAGCTGCCGCGTCGTCGTGTAAAGAAACTGCTCCGCCTGCCGCACGTCCAGCCGTGTGGTGACGCCTTGCCGTAAGCGCAGCGTGGTGAGTTCCAAGCCTGCTTCGGCAATGGCCTTGGTCTGACGAGCGATCTCCAGTTCCGCATCGAGTTCGCGCAGGCTCAGGTAATTGCTCGTCACGTCGCTGATCAGCGTCGTGACGACGCCGCGACGCACTTCTTCGCTCGCCAGATATTGCGCGCGCGCCGCTTCGGTCAAACGACGCAGCCGGCCCCACACGTCGAGTTCCCAAGCCAGCGCGAAACCGGTTTGCGTGAACTCCACTGCGGTATCGGCGTCGCGCGGCACGAATTTGTTCGCGCCAATGGCGGAGGTGCGATTGGAGGTGGGCTGGCCGTTGGCGTCGAACGTCGGCAACTGGCTGGCGCGCGTGACGCCTAGTTGCGCGCGCGCTTGCAAGACACGCGCGGCGGCGATCCGCAAATCATAATTTTGCGCGAGCGCAGCGGTGACGAGTGCGGTCAGCCTCTCGTCCTGAAACAACGCCGGCCAGTTCGTGTCGGCGAGTGAAATGGCTGGCTCGGTCGTTTCCGGTGCGCCGCGATATTGCGGCGGCGCGGGCGCGGTGGGCCGTTTATAATTCTTGCCCGTCAGGCAAGCGCTCAACGCCGTCGCCAGCAACATAACCAGCAGGATGCGCAGCTTCATTCAATCCTCTCCTTTTGATGCGGCGTGTGCAGGTACAACGGGCACGGCCTGCTGCCCGCGCGTCTGGCGTTCGGCAAAGCCTTGAATCACGACGTAGAGCACCGGCACGATGAAAATCGCCAGCAGCGTCGCCGCCAGCATGCCGCCGAAGACTGCCGTGCCCAACGCGCGCCGCGACGCCGCGCCCGCGCCCGAGGCGACCACCAGCGGCACAACGCCGAGAATGAACGCAAATGACGTCATCAAAATCGGACGCAACCGCAGCCGCGCGGCGTCCATCGCGGCAGCGAGAATCGGCTGGCCCTCTTCATGTTTTAGCTTGGCGAATTCGACGATCAGGATGGCGTTTTTGGCGGCCAGCCCAATCAACGTGACAATGCCGATTTGCGTGTAGACATCGTAGGGATACGAGCGCAGGAAGACCGCCAGCAGCGCGCCGAACAAGCCGAGCGGCACGGCCAGCAGCACAGCGAAGGGAATGGACCAGCTTTCATAGAGCGCCGCCAAAAAGAGAAACACTAACAGCGCCGCAAAGCCGAAGATGTAGATTTCGCGGCCTTCGGATTGTTTTTGCTGATAGGTCGTACCCGTCCATTCGTAGCCGTAGCCTTGCGGCAAAGTCGTGCGCGCTAGGTCTTCCATCGCCGCGGCGGCCTGGCCCGAACTGTAACCGGGCGCGCCCGCCCCGTTGATCTTCGCTGTGCGATAACGGTTGTACCGGTAGATCACCTCCGGCCCGCTGACCGATTGGCTGCTGACCAACGTGCTCAACGGCACCATCACCCCCTGCGCCGAACGCACATAAAAACGATTGATCTCTTCAGGCCGGGTGCGGAACTCCGGTTCGCCCTGCACCAGCACGCGCCAGGTGCGGTTGAAGCGGTTGAAGTCGTTGACGTAAAGGCCGCCCAAAAATGTTTGCAGCGTGTTGTAAACGTCAGTCACGGGAATGCCCAGCGTTTGCGCTTTGTCACGGTCAAGCTGGACGGAAATCTGCGGCACGCTGTCGCGGAAGCCGGTGCTAACGCGTGTCAGTTCGGGCCGCTGATTGGCCGCACTGATCAAGCTCTGCGTCGCTTCAGCCAATTGCCCGATGTCGTTGCCCGCGCGGTCTTCGAGCATGAATTCAAAGCCGCCTGACGGGCTCAAGCCCAGAATCGGCGGCAATCCGAAACCGAAGATGATCGCGCCTTCGACTTGATTGAACTGACGCTGCAATCTGCCCAGCACCCCGTCGAGTTGCAGATCTGCGCGCTTGCGCTTGTCCCACGGGTCGAGCGTGATGATGATCGTTGAGACATTGGAATTGCTAGTCGAACTGGTGATGTCAAAGCCGCCCAGCGTCGTCACGTTCTGCACACCGGGCGTGGCTTTGATGATCTCTTCGACGCGCGCGGTGAGCTTCTGATTGCGTTCGAGTGACGCACCATCGGGCAACCGAATCGCGGTGAAGATCGCGCCCTGATCTTCGTCGGGCAAAAAGCCTGTCGGCAACGCTCTGAACAATCCGCCGGCCAGCACGAAGAAAATCACGAGCGCGAGGATTGCCAGCGCCGCCCGGCGGATGAGCAAACTCACGCCGGAAAGATAACGCTGCGTTGTCCACTCAAAGGCGCGATTGAAGCCCGCGAAGAATTTGTCCAAGAGGCGCGTCATACGGCCTTTGGCGGCGTCAGGCCGTTGCGGTTTGAGGATGAGCGCGCTGAGCGCCGGACTGAGCGACAGCGCACTGAACGCCGAAATCAACACCGACACGGCGATGGTCAGCGCTAACTGCCGATAGATTTGTCCGGTGATGCCGCCCAGAAACGCGACGGGAATAAAGACCGCCGCCAGAATAAACGCGATAGCGACGACCGGCCCCGAAACTTCTTCCATCGCGCGCAGTGTGGCTGCGCGCGGCGCGAGGCCGGCATCAATGCCCTGCTGCACGGCTTCGACGACGACGATGGCGTCGTCCACGACAATACCAATCGCCAGCACCAGCCCGAACATGCTCGTCATATTGATCGAGAAGCCGAGCGCGGGAAATAGCGCGAACGTGCCGATGATCGAGACCGGCACTGTTAGCAGCGGAATCAACGTCGCGCGCCAGCTTTGCAAAAAAATAAAGACCACCAGAATCACCAGCAGCACGGCTTCGATGAGCGTTTGCACGACCTCTTCAATCGAAGTCGTGACGAACATCGTCGAATCATAGGGAATGGCATATTCGACGCCAGCAGGAAACCGCTGCTGCGCTTCGGCCATGTAGGCGCGCACGCGCTTGCCGGTCTCGACCGCGTTCGCGCCGGGCGCAAGATAGACCACCATCAACGCCGCCGGTTTGCCGTCGAGCCGGCTGAACGATTTGTAATCCTGCGCGCCCAACTCGACGCGCGCCACGTCTTTGACGCGCAGCAGCGAACTGTCTGGTTGCGCGCGCACCACGATGTCGCCGAACTGTTCCGGTTCCAGCAAACGACCGCTGGCATTGACCGGGTACTGAAAGTCCACGCCCGCGGGCATCGGCGGCTGGCCGATGGAACCCGCCGGGTTCTGCCGGTTCTGCGCGCTGATGGCAGTTGCCATATCGGTCGCCGTCAAGCCCAGCTTCGCCATCTTGTCCGGGTTGATCCAGATGCGCATGCCGTAATCTTTGCGCGCCACCAGTCGCACATCGCCCACGCCAGGCAGGCTGCCCATCGCATCGAGCAAATTGATCGTCGCGTAGTTGTTCAAAAACAAATCGTCGTAGCGCCCGTCCGACGCCGTCAACAACACGGCCTGCAAAAAGACCGAAGAGACTTTTTTGACTGTCACGCCCTCACGTGTGACTTCGGGCGGCAGCGATGGCGCGGCCAGGCTGACCTTGTTCTGCGTTTTGACGACGGCCAGGTCTATGTCGGTGCCGAGTTGGTAGGTCACGTCAATCGTCAGCACGCCGTCGTTCGAGCTGCGCGAAAAGAAATAGAGCATGCCGTCGAGGCCGACCAACTGCTGCTCGATGGGTTGCGCCACGGTCTTTTCCAAATCAAGCGCGTTGCCGCCGCGATAGCTGGCGATGATCTGCACGACGGGCGGCACAACGGGCGGATACGACGCGATGGGCAAACTCGGAATCGCCACGCCGCCGATGATAACGACGACGGCGGCGATGACCATCGCAAACACGGGATGGTGGATGAAAAACTTCGCCATAATTCACTCGCTGAATCGGACAGGATTTTCAGGATTGACAGGATTAGATCGGTTTTCACCACGGTATACGGGAAGTACAGTACCGCGCGCGTCAGCAAGCGGCGCGTCAACTAAGGCGGACTGGTACAACAGCGGCGTCCCCGCTTGCTGACGCGCGCGGTACCGTACCAGCACCCGCACGCCCTACCAGATACGCAACTGCAAATCGCTCTAGTCAATCGTCATTCGCGTTTTAACTTTTGCCGCATCCTGTCAGTTCTGAACATCCAGTTAATCTCGTCTGTTCCGCTGGGGCTATTGCGGCGCGGACGCCTGATACGGTTTCGGCTGTACGACTGCGCCGGGCCGCGCTTTCTGCAAGCCTTCGACAATCACGCGGTCGCCGGGTTTGAGTCCCTGCATGATGATGCGCCGCTCGCCCACGCGCTCGCCCGTGACGACACTGCGCGCGAGTACTTTGTTTTCCGGCCCCACGACCAGCACCGATTGCGCGCCCTGCAATTCCTGCAGCGCGCGCTGCGGCACCAGGATGACATTGGTGCGTTGGTTATTGCTGAAGCGCACGCGGCCAAACTGTCCCGGCAATACGTTCAAGTCAGGATTGGGAAAGGTCGCCTGCAATTCCAGCGTGCCGGTCTTGGGGTCAACCTGATTGACGGCGTTTTGATAATGACCTTTGTAAGGATGCACGCTGTTGTCGGCGAGGATCAGTTCCATCGGCACGCGCGTGGCGGCCTCGCGGTCGGCGCGTTTGACGAACCTGAGATGTTCGGCTTCGGCGATTTGAAAGCGCACCCAAATCGGATCGAGCGGGATGAGCGTCGTCAGCGGCTGCGGCGAACTCTTGGTCACCAGCCCGCCCACCTGAATCAGGCTGTCGCCGATGCGCCCGCTGATCGGCGCGCGGATCGTCGCGTAATCCAGATTCAATTCGGCCTGGCGCAAGGCCGCGCGCACCGCATCGAGTTGCGCCTGCGCGGCGTCTACCTGCGTGCGCGTGGAAAGCCGCGCTTGCTCGACGCTGGCGCGGCGCGCGTTGACGTTGGCTTCGTTGACCCGCACGGCGGAACGCGCGTTGTCCAAATCCTGCTGCGGCGCGGCCTCTTTCGCGGTGAGCGGTTCGAGCCGCGCCACGTCCTGCTCGGCTTTGGCGAGATTCGCTTCGGCCTGCGCCAGATCGGCTTCCGATTGTGCCAGCGCGACCTGCTTGCGCGCGAATTCCAAACCCGCTTCGGCTTGCGCCACTGCCGCTTTCGCCTTGGCGACCTCGGCTTGATAAGGCCGCAGGTCGAGCACGTAAAGCAGCTCGCCTGCCCGCACCTTCGCGCCGACGGCAAAGCTGCGCTTTTCAATGTAGCCATCCACGCGGCCCCGCACTTCGACCAGATCACGCGCAAAGGTCTGTGCAACGTACTCGCTGTAAATCGGCGTGTCTTCGAGCGCGACCTCAAGCACCGACACCACCGGCGGCGGCGGCGCGGCGGCCCGACCCGGCGCGGTGTTTCTCCCCTTGCAGCCCGCAAAACTGAGGCTGGCAAAGCAGAGGGCGTAGAACATGACGATGGTTTTCGAAACAGTTTTTGACCTCATTCAACCTATCACTTCCTATTCGGAAATGTGTGGCGTATGGGACAGGCCCATCACCTTGAGTCACCCGTCGCCGCGATTTTGCGTGGCGACGACCATATCAACTGTGATTGTTATGCTCATAGGTCAGCCTCTCTCGATTACCATCTACCGCGCGGCAGGATGTCGGTTAAGGACGCGGCTGACCTGGCTCACCGCTTTCCGTATTCCGTAAAAACGTAATCCCTCGCCTTCGCACTCGTGTGGCACGCGAACCCGCACTTGGCGTCGTTCCCCTGCGGCGGCGTACCAGCGGTGGTGCCGGGCGTGAACGTATCGGATGCGGCGTTGTAATCGAACACGGCATAACCCCAACCGCCGCTGTCCGCGAACCGCTTGCTGTCCTTCACCATGAAGTCCACGTTCACCAAATCGCCCGGCACGGTCGCATCCGGGAAGAACTGGTTCGGTTTCGGTTTCCAGTGAATCTTGGCCATCTTCGCGCCGTCAGGGACGGGCTTGCCGTTGGCGGGAATGCCGGCCTGGTAGGCGGCGATCATCGCGGGATTGCCGAGAATCATTGCGACAACCCTTTCGTTCCGACTGATGGAGATAGCCTGCCATACTTCGTATCCTCTGAACTCTGAGAACGCGAGTCCGCCCGGTACTTTCACGGTGTACTTGTCCTGCGAGGAAATAGCCAAGCCGCTTAAGGCGGCAAGCCAGATCGTGGTAATTCCAATCATCAACATTCTCTTGCGATTCATTGCAGTTCCTCCTATATCAAGTTTGGCGTCCTTATAGCGATTTTCAGATGTATGCGACTGACAGTAGCCCGCGTGTCAGCCTTGTCTCTACCCAAATCTTTCGCGTTTGGCGATTCGGGCTTTTGGCCCTGAAAGGGCTGTGGATATTAGCCGGTGGTGAAGTGCTTCGCGGAACCACCGGAAAAGATGCCACCATTTTCGCGCTCTGAAGGGGCGCTGGGACCGAAGCTGATTTACGAATAAATCAGAGTCCGGCGTCCCTGCCGAGACGCAAACCCAATAACGACGCCGTTCCGGTGTTTCACAACCGGCTAATGTCCGTCGCGCCTTCAGCGCGCAACTGAAAAGATTTGGGTAATGACAAGGTGCAGGTGGTTAGGAAACGATCTGAAACGCCCCGTCGTGGTCACACTACGGCGTTGGGTAGTCCCAAACATCGGGGGGCAACTTATCCTTGAGCGATGCATACATGGCGTCGCGGAACAGTTTCAGCGCCGGATACGGACGAAGGGCAATAGTGCGTTCCACGATCAGCCCCTGCTCGTTGTCCACGATGACCTCGAAGCTCTCGATCTTGTGGCCCTCCATGGTTCCCACCCAGCGCAGGAAGGTGGTGCGCTCATCGAGCTTAAACTCGGCCGTATAAGTACCGGAACCACGAGTAGAGCTTGACTGAGCGAAAATCGCCGCGATGGCTTCACGGCCCTCGATTGGCCGTCCCAGGATCGGGCTGTTGAATACGATGTTTTCGGCAAGCAGCTCGCTCACCTGGGCGGCTGTAGGCTTACCGGATTCCCGTAGTTTGCGTAAGGGATGCATTGTGATTTCTCCTATGAGTGTGACTGTACCGATTACCTAAAGCAGCGCTTCCTTGCCGGGCGGAATACCTTGCGAGGTAGCTCTCCCTCGTTTCTTGATCAGCAGCTTCAATGCCAGTTTAGACCTGCATTATCCTCTCGCTAGCCGCACTGTTCCGGACTTCGATGGCCTTGACGGAATTTTCAAACGCCTTTTCCAAAACCCGCCTGCCGATGGTCCCGAGCACGAAGCCGAGCACCCGTCCCTTGAGGTTCTTGCCGTCGCGTACAACGACCAAATCAATGTCGGTCGTGCCGTTGGGCTGACGCGTGAAGGTGTAGGTGTGGCCCGATGCGCCTCCCCAAATGTTGGAGTCGGTCGTCGTGAGGACGACGCGGTTGGCATCAGACCAGTCGTAGTGCAGGCGTTCCCAGATGCCGCCTGAACCTTCCGTGACGTCGGCCTCCGAGCGGCCCTGGTGATGCACCTTGAGGTACTCGTCGGCGCTGTTGCCAAAGAGCTTCGAGCGGCCAGGCCCGAAGTCTGTAAGCCCGGCGACGTATTGCTCGGGCGTCGAGGTGGTTGTCTGGTGAAGGTGGATCGTGGACATGTGTTCTCCTTTGCCAGGTCATTTTCTTCAGTCTGGCGATGGCAGCGAGCGACGTCATCACCGCCTTGTTTGCCAACGTCACTTTGACCTCGGCTGTGTTGCACTATGCGAAATCGAAGCGCTATCCACATCACGGGATGGAGTGTTTTTTGGCTACTACGGTAGCTGCACGCCGAAATACCACTATTGTGGTAAGCGGGAGTCACCCGGCACAGCGCGGCAGCCGTTCGGCGTCAACGCTTGAAACAGAACCGGACAGGAAAAAACTTAGGCTTTCGGGGCGCGCGCGGCAGGTGGAATGAAAACTTCGCGGCGTCCGAACAGGCGGGAGTCGAGGGAGAATGCGCCCGGGCCGAGGAAAACAAGGGCGGCGGACATGATGGCGACAAAGATAGCCGCGAGCTTTTGGTCGAACAGATGCGGACCGGGCGCGGCAAACCAGGAAAGCGCGAAACCCAGGCTGCCCAACCCTGCCAGGACGCCCGCGACCGGCGTGAAGTATCCGATCAGCAACGCCACGCCGCTGATCAGCGCCAGCAGGCCGATGCTCCAGAGCAGCAGCGTCCGCTGCTCACGCTCAGCCAGCCAGAGCCAGCTTTGCATGACCGCCGTGAATCCGACCGCGACACGCAACAGCAACAGGCCCGCGCCAGGCCAGCCTGCTGGGAATGAGGAAAACGATCTTTGCAACGCGCGCCTCCTTTCTGAGTCGTTGATAAACCGCGAGCGCACTTCAGGCTGAAGAGTAAAGGCAGCGGTCAGAAAGGGAAATTCCCGTAGAGCGGAATCTTTTGCTACCACTTTTGTGGTACGCGCGTTTGCGCCAAAGCGGTGTCTCAAAGCTGGATGATGCCGCGGCGAACGGCGATGGCGACCGCTTGCGTGCGATCACTGGCGTCCAGTTTTTCCATGATGTGCTTGATATGAACCTTGACGGTTTCTTCGGAAATGAAAAGCTGTTCGGCGATGTCGCGGTTGCGATTGCCTCCGGCCACGTGCCGCAGCACTTCGATTTCGCGTTCGGTGAGGGATTCATCGCCCAGGTGCTCGGCGAGTTGCGCGGCGAGTTCGGGCGGAATGCGCTTTTTGCCGGCGTGCACCTGGCGAATGGCTTCGACCAGTTCTTTGGGCGGCAGGCTTTTGAGCAGATAGCCGCGCGCGCCGGCTTCGAGCGCGCGTTGCGCTTCCACGTCGCCTTCAAACGTGGTCAGCATAATGATGCGGGCTGCGGGGAAATCCGCGCGGATGGCGATCAACGCATCAATGCCGCTCATATCGGGCAGGCGCAAATCCATCAACGTCACATCCGGTTGCTGTTGTTGATAGGTTCGAATCGCCTCGCAACCGGTGGCCGCTTCCGCCGCCAGCAACATGTCGGGTTGATTGTTGATGATGGCGGCGATGCCTTCGCGCAGCAGCGGATGGTCGTCCACGCAAAAGACGCGGATGCGGGCTTGTTCACTCATTGATTCTCCTTCTCTGGCTTCTCTAGATCGGTTTTCACTTCGGTGTACGGGAAAACACTGAGCGGCGGGACGGTACCGCGCGCGTCAGCAAGCGGTGTTTGAGCCGTTGAACCATTGGTGCAACGACGCTGTGCCGCTTGCTGACGCGCGCGGTACCGTCCCCACACGCTGCCCCGTATACGCAATTGCAAACTGATCTAGTACTCCATCAAGCTGAAAATGAGGGATGTAGGGCGGGATTAAATCCCGCCCTACATCCCGGATGCGCTCTCAGCATCCATCACTTACAGCTTGATGGAGTACTAGCTTCTCCGGTTCAAGACTTTCTTTTCGTGTCGCGCCAGTACCAGCGCCAATACCAACCAGCCAGCCATCTGGGCCAACGCGCCACGGGCTGGTGTGGAAAGGCAAGCTGACCGGGTACGGAAAGTTCGACTTCCGTGCCCGCGTTGGCGCGGCTGCGCACCTTGAGGCGCGCGCCGATGCGTTCCGCCCGTTCCTGCATGCCCGTCAGTCCCCAATGGCCCGCGCGCCCGGCGCTCAGCACTTGCGGGTCTATCCCGCAACCGTCGTCGCGCACGCACAGACGCAAATGCTGGGCGGCGTATTCCAATTCGACTTCGATGCTCTCGGCCCGGGCATGGCGAAAGGCGTTGACCAGGGCCTCGCGGCCTATGCGATAGGTTTCATCGCGCAGCAGCGGATGCAAGGCGCGGGGCCGCCCTTCGACAATGACGCGAAAGCGCACCGGCGACAGCAAGGCGAGTTCCTGCGGCAACCGGGAAAAGGCCTGTTCGAGATCAAGCGCCTGACTGTCAGCGGCGCGGATGCCGCGAATGGCGTTGCGACCCTCTTCAATGACCTGCCCCATCAGTTGCCCGACGCGGCCTAACAAAGGCTTCGCGGGTGTATCCTCCGGCAATTGATCCACGGCCACATGCAATTGCATGGAAGCGCTGATACAACCTTGCAACAAGGTATCGTGCAATTCCTGCGCGATGCGCGTGCGTTCGGCCAGCCGCTCTTCAAAGCGCACATTCATTTGCCGGGTCATTTGGCGCAACCGTAAGCGATACAGTCCCAGCATCAGCAAGCCGCCCGCCAGCACGGGGGCCAACCGGAACCACCAGGTTTGCCAGAACAGCGGGGTGATTTGAAAAGCGAGCGTGGCCTCCGCGTCATTCCAACGGCCATCGGCATTGCTGGCGCTAACCCGGAAGCGATACGGGCCCGGATTGAGGTTGGTATAAACGGCTTCACGCGCAGTCTGTGGCGCGTTCCAACCCGCCTCGAAGCCATCGAGTTTGTAGCGGAACCGCACCTGCTGGGGCAGCGTCAGACTCAGCCCGGCAAAGCCAAACGTCAGCCGTTGGCGCGCGGCTGAAATACGCAGCGGCTCGTTCAGAGCCAGCGGCTGCCCGTCCGCCAAAATCGTTTCCAGGTGCACCAGCGCCGGCGCCGCGTTGCTAGACAGCCGCGCCGGATCGGCCACCGCCAGACCGCGATTCAGCGAGAACCAGATGCGTCCCCGTGCATCCGCCACGACAGACTGGAAGCGCTTGACGCCCGCGACACTGGGCAAGCCGTCCGCCAGACCGAATTCGCGCACCTCAGCCTCGCCGGGCGTGCCGCCCAGCAAGCCGTCGCGCCTGACTCGCAACACGCGATTGGCCGTCGCCAGCCAGATGGCTCCTTGCTGGTCAGCGGCGATGCCTAAAATAGGTTCATGCAAGGCTGCCGGTCGTACCAGCAAGGGCTGGAAGCGGCCCGAATGAAAAGCGGCGAGGCCCGCGTTGGTGCCGATCCACAGCACGCCCAGCGCATCTTCGCTCAGACAATTCACGGCGTCTGAGGGCAGACCGTCGCTGGCCGTGTAGGTTTGCCACCGGCCATTCGACCAGGCGCTCAAACCGTTCGGCGTCGCCACCCAGAGCGTGCCATCAAAACTTTCCAGCAGCGCCAGCACCGTGTTTGAGGCGAGGCCCTGGGCCTGTGTATACGTCGTGAATTTGCCCGCGCTGAACCGGCTGAGGCCGCCGTTGAGCGTACCGGCCCAGACGCTGCCATCGCGCGTGCGGCAAACCGCATAAACGCTGTTTTGCGCCAGCCCTTCGGCCTGTGTGTACGTGATCGCGCTCGCCGCGCCGCCGCGCAGGCGCAATTGCGTCAACCCGCCGCGCTGCCTGCCGATCCACAGCTCGCCGCCTCCGCCCGCGAGCGCATACACTACGTCTTTGTCCAAGCCAGCGACCGTGACGCGCCCGCGCTGTCCGGTTTGCTCCCGCCAGTGCAACCCGCCCGTCAGCGGCGCCAGCCACACGCGGTTTTCCGCGTCCACATACAGCGGCCCGTTCTTTTCGGCGGGCAAATCTGTCAGCGCTAAAAACGTGGCCTCGCGCAACCGTTCGAGGCCGTTGGCCCGACCGATCCAGAGATTGCCTTCCCGATCTTCAAACACCGCTGTCACAGCCTTGCTCGTGCCGCGCGCGTCTTCGGCCAAAGCGGCTACGCCCTGGGCATTGAACCGCAGCAAGCCATGCGCGTTAGTGCCCACCCAGATGTTTGCATCACGATCACGAGTCAGCGTCAGCGCCTGAACGTGTGTCAGCGCGGCGGGCAGCCCGGCTTGCGACAGTTCAGACCCATTCCAGCGCACGACCCCGCGATCAGTGCCGATCCATAATTCCCCCTTTTCAGCCGGCAGCAAACAATTGATCTTCCGGTCAGGCAGCCCCTCGGTGAGATTGACTGTCTGTGCGCCGCTCAGCCGGAACAGTCCTGTATCCCGCGTGCCCAGCCAGAGGTCTCCGTTGGGCACCTCCGCCATTGCAATCACCAGGAAGTTAGGCCGGTTGGACATCGGCGCGAGCGTCACCAATTTCCCTGCTTTGTATTTGAGCGTGCCGTTGACGAGGGTTGAAAATAGCAATTCGCCACTGGCCCCCCGCACCATCGCGGTCACGCCGGGTTCCGCCCGCGCGAGCGCCGTCAGGACATTCTCAAATTTCCCGGCGCGATACCGCACCAGACTCGGACTCTGCGGCCGTATCCACAGATTCCCTTCCGCGTCTGTCGCCAGTCCCAGCACCGGCCCGGCGGGCAGCGCGGGAAAGGCGACATGCTGTAGCAGGCAGAAACTCAAGCCGTCGAATTGCACCAGCCCCTGCTCTGTCCCCAGCCAAAGATAGCCGTCGGCGGTTTGCGCGATGGCGTAAACCGGCCCGCCCGGAACCCCCTGTTCTTCGCTCCATTGATCGTGCCGGTATTGAGACAACGCCCTGGCCGGATCGAGCGCATAGGCCGTCTGGACGCAGCAAGCCAGCGCCAGCCCCGCCCAGAGCCAGCGGCTGCGCCCAACATGTTTCGCCAGCCCAACAAAGCCCTCAAGGCAGGTATTCGAATTTCTCAATGACCACCTCGGTTTCGTTTTGCAACGGGCTAGCGGTGCCGCCGAAGACATACAGGTTCAGATGAACCGTTTCGCCACCCGGCGTGGGAATCCCCGACGTGAAAACATGCCCGGCAATTGGTGTGGCACCTCGGATGCCGCGGCCCCGCACGCTGCTAAAAACCACCCGCCCCGGCTCCCAGCGAAAGCTATGCGTGAGGACGCCCGCAGGCGCGGCAAACCGGGCGACGTTGGCGGGCACGTAGTAAGGCTGGATCGCATATTGCGCGTTCTTGCTGGCGGGATCACCCCAGCGCGTGAGTTCAATGTCTATTTCGCGGTGATTCTGCTTAGCCTCCAAATCATCCCAGGTGAACAGGCTCAAGACGGCGGCGGGTTCCAGATGCGCCGTTTCCTGGACGGTGAAGAGATAGGTGCCATAGCCGAGGCTGCGCGTGAGCTGTACTTCCGCACAATCCCACGCGCTGGCGCGCTGCGTCAGGCGCAAATGCAACGCGCCGCGCGCATCCGTCCAAACGTTGGCCGGAGCATAGGCATTGAGCTTGCCGCCGCGTTCGCTGGGTGCGCTGCGGACTTTCCATTCATAGCCGCTGAAGTTGAGGGGCTTCACGGTGGCGGCCAAAGTGCCCGCGCCTTTGACCACTGCCACAGCCGCCACGTCGCCACCGCTGGCGGGCAATTCATCCAGCGTGGCTGGCGGCCGGTAGCCCGGCGCAACCAGTAACGCCGCATATTCGGTGCCGAGATGGATTGAACTCTTCCATTGTGAATCCGCCTGGATTGCCGTGAAGGGCTGGTTGCGGGTCGGCTGCACCCACCAGACGCCGCTGCGGGCAAAAAGCACCAGGCGTTGTCCGGCCCGCGCGCCGGTCACGCGCCCGGCGATGGGTTCCACCCGGTTTGGCCCGCCCGCATCTGTCGGTGGAACCTGCGTGAATTCAATAGCAGGAGAGGCGCTGGTTCCTGTCGCGCGGCAACTGCCCAACAGCAGACCGGCGAATAGCAGTAAGGCTCCTTGCCAGGCCAAACCGGTTTGGCCGCCGGAAGCATTGGCCCGTAAACCATGAAAGACTTGAGTGGTCTGCCGTTGCTGCACCGATAAAATTCCTCGGCTTTCTACTCTTAAGGCCGCCCGTTTCTTGCGCGGATTGGCGACGCCGTGTTCTGCTCCGATTTTTGAACTTGGCGAACCCCGCCCTGCGCTCGTTGCCTGCGTATTTTGCCCCAACACCACCATATCGGGCCAGCCAAGCCGGGTGTTGCATTAGATCGGTTTTCACTTCGGTGTAGGGCCAAAGTCGCGCCGGGACGGTACCCCACCGTACACGCATTGAACCGATCTAAATTTGCTGATGGTCTATTTCGCAAACATCATGGCGCGCCAGCGGGGACTTTTACGCCAAGCCAGAATTGGCCGCGCCGGACGGCTTCAACCGCGCACGGCATCTTCGTTCAGGATGCGCGCCAGCACTTCAATAAAGAAATCCGCCTCCGCCTCCGTAAAAATCAACGGCGGACGCAACTTGATGACGTTGTGATACGGCCCATCCGTCCCCGCCAAAATGCCGTGGTCGCGCAGCCGGTTGACGATGTATGACGCTTCGGCAGCCGCCGGTTCCGACGTCGCGTGATCGCGCACCAATTCAATCCCCAGAAACAATCCAGACCCGCGCACATCGCCAATCAGCGGGAACTGCGGCAGCAACGCGCGCAACCCCGCCAGCCAATGCCCGCCCACGCGCAGCGCGTTCGCTTGCAGGTGCTCTTCCTCCAACACATCCAACACCGCCAGCCCCACCGCGCACGCCACCGGATTGCCGCCGTAGGTGCTGAAAAATTCCATCCCGTTATCAAACGAGGCCGCCAGCTCCGGCGTCGTGACGACTGCCGCCAGCGGAAACGCATTGCCGATGGGTTTGCCGAGAACAACGATGTCGGGCACCACGCCCTGCGTTTCAAAGCCCCAACGATGCGTGCCCAGACGGCCAAAGCCGACCTGCACTTCATCGGCGATGCAGACGCCACCCGCCGCGCGCACGTGGCGATAGACTTCGGCCAAATAACCCGGCGGCAACACGATCTGGCCGCCCACGCTGGGCAACGTCTCGGCAATGAAGGCCGCGAAGCCGTGCGGCAACCCCGCGATAATGTCGGCGACGTGCTGTGCATATTTGCGCCCGGCCTCGGCGTCGCCGCGTTTGTACGGGCCGCGATAATCGTCAGGGATGGGCGCGATGTGCACCCAAGGCTTTTTGCCCGTACCGCCGGGGCCGTTGAATTTGTAAGGGCTGATGTCAATCAGCGCGGTCGTGTGCCCGTGGTACGCCGCCTCCAGCACAATCACGTCGTCTTGCCCCGTGTACGTGCGCGCCAGACGCAAGGCGAGTTCGTTGGCTTCGCTGGCGGAGTTGAGAAAGTAACAGACGCGCAATGGCTCTGGCATCAACGCGGTCAGGCGTTCGGCGTAGCGCGTCAGGTTGTCGTGCAAATAGCGCGTGTTGGTATTGAGCAGGGCCAGTTGTTGCTGAGCCGCACGCACGACACGCGGATGGCTGTGGCCCACGAGCGGGACGTTGTTGTACACATCCAGATAGGCGCGCGCCGTCTCGTCGTAAAGGTACTGCTGCCAGCCACGCACCATTTTGAGCGGCTGGCGATACGAAATGCTCAGATTGCGGCCCACATGTGCGCGTCGTGCCGCCAGCGTTGTGGCATGTGCGGGTTCGGCTGTGGGGAAGCGTTCCGCCGGAATGCCCAGGATCACATTCGGATCGGGTGAAAGGCTCTTCCAAACCTCGCGCTGGCTGGCATACGCCACGCCGGGAAAATCGCGGTCTAAACCCAGCAGATCGGTGATGAGTTGGAAATGCAGATGCGGCGTCCAATCGCCATTTGTCGGCGGCGCACCGATGCGCGCGATGCGTTGGCCGCGCCTGATAGCTTGCCCCGGCGTAAGCGCCGTCAAAACCTCTTCATCCAAATGACCGTAGAGCGTGAAGAACGCCAGTCCGTCATCGGTCACGTGCCGCAGGATCAGCAGCGGCCCGTAATCAAGCCGCGCCGTGTTGTTGGCAACACAATGCACGACACCATCCAAAGGCGCATAAACCGGCGCGCCCGGCGCTACAAACAAATCAATACCCAGATGCACGGTACGATGTTCGTCGGTGGGCTGACTGCTGCCAAGCATGCTGCTGGCAAACGCGGGCGTGGTGTAAAGCGCCCGCGCTTCGTCATATCGCCCAATGCCGACGGCCACGCTCGCACGTTTCATTTCAGCGAACAGCGTGGCGGTCAGCGTGTCAGTCGCAAACGCCGCCGGGTCAGCGCCCAGCAACAGGCTGCCGATGCTGAGGTCAAACACAATGCTCGGCGCGCTGCGCAAATCAACGTCGAGCGCCGAAGCGAATTGCGCGGCGTTTGCGCGCAGCCAATCCACAACGCGCGAACTGTGTGGCACAGGCGGCAAACCGCACGCCTGGCGAAAGGTGTAATGCGCCAGCGGCGGCGGAATGGCGGCGAGCGCTTCCAACGCCGCCCACGCGGGCCGTTCGCTGATGGTGATGTAGGGATCGTCAGGCTGTTCGAGTTTGCGCTGCGCCGAATTCACCACGCTCACGCACAGCCGCGCACAAATCAGCGGATAGAGCAGTGACAATTCCTGTTCAGTCAGCGGGAAAACGCTGTGATAGCCAGCGATGACTTGCACGGCGCTCGCCAACGGATTCGGTTTATCGAGCAACGCATAGGCCGCCGCAATCGCCACCTCGAACACCGTGCAGGTGCGCAGCATGTCGCCGAAATCAATTACGCTGACGGCGGCGCGTTGACCCGCCAGCAACTGCGCACGGTCATCATTGACCAGCACGTTGTAATCGTTGGCGTCGTTGTGAATCACGCTCTGTCTGAGCGCGGGCAAGGCGGGCACGACTTCGCTTTCATATTGGCCGAGCAAGCGTTCAACCAAACCGCGCCGCACGTGGTCGTCAATGCAATGCAGGCACTCTTGAATCCAGCCCGCACGCGCCAAATCCCATTTCATTTCACGCGCTGTTGCCGGGTGCTCGAAATCAATCAACGCCGCATCCACCTGCCCCAACAGCGCGCCCAAGCTGAACAACAATTCCGGTGTGTGCGGATTGGCCTGTGCCAGCAAGCGTCCAGGCACGTAACTCAACAGCCAAACCAGACGCTCCGTGCCAGTTTCGCTTTTCACCATCGCAATTAATTCGCCATTCAACGCCGGGCAAACGCGTTGCAATGCCAGTGCGGGCGCGCGTTCGGCCAGATGCCGCAGCGCCGCGTATTGCATCTCGACCAGCGCGCGCTCACGGTCGGCGTGCATAATTTTCAGTACGTATTCCGTGCCGTCACTGGTGTTGAGGTGAAAGTTGTTATCGTATTCGCCGGGCAGTGCACTGGCAGTGGCGTTCAAGCCGTAAAACTCTTTTGCCAGCCGCGCCGCCGTCTCTGGGTTGAAAGCCCGCGCAGGACTTGGTTCAAGCGTCATCGGTGCTCCTGATATTTTGAAGATTGCGCGCCATCAAAGCAGGCTCGCGCGAAATCTTCAAGCGCATCAGGAACTGGCCGTTTCGCCCGTGCTGAGGCGGTGCCAGCCCTTCACTTGAACAGCATTCTGACGGGATTGGCCCGCTTGCCATCCGCTTGCACTTCCACCGCGACCTCGCCACGGCCCGCCAGTGCGCGCGGCAAGCGCAGGTTGAGTTGATCCAAGCCCACCAAGCCATCCACCGGCCCTGCGTATTCCACCGGAACATTCAACCCGCCAACCGTTGCCGTAACTTTCGCCAATTCGCTGCGCCCACGCATGCCAGTGACGAAGAGTACGAGAAAGACCGTTTCATCCGTGCGGTTCACTTCCAGCGGCAACGCGACAGGCCGGTTTTGCGCGTCATACTGAAAGAGCGCCTCGAAGCTTTGCGTCCCGTCGGCCTTGACGCGCAACGCCACGCCAGCGGGCAGCCCGCTGCCATTCGCCTCCGCCGTAAAGAGGCTGGGGGCCACGGTGGCGATGTTGGCGTGCCATACCTGATTCGTGCCCCCCAGATTCACCGTCGCCAAGCCGGGAGCGGTCTCCGGCGGGATTTGGAAGTTAATCTGCGGCGGCGTCGCGGCGAAAAGGAAAGCATTGCGTTGCCGCCCCGCGCTGTCGGTCACTTGCACCATCACGTCTGCCAGTTGTGAGGATGGCAATTGCGTAGCAGGCGCGTCGGATTCCACCTGTGGCAACGCCGCTGACGTTGTCAGGTTGTTGCCGAAAATCGCCGCAATGCTCCCACTCGCTACATCCAATGCACGATAACTGGCGGCTGAAACCGTTGGTGGCAGCAGCGTCGTGCGATACAGCTTATCCACATTGGCGGCGTAAATGTTTGCCCCGCTCACTGTGATGGGCGCGAAGAGGTAGCTAAAATTCTGTCTGATGAGATCATTCGCCAAAGCGAGCGGCTTGGTCGCCACGGCCCACGTCTCGCCATCGTCATCAGAGAAATAAACGTTCCCCGGTGATGTTGGACTGGGCATGGTCAACGATTCCCCCGCCGTGGCCGACGCATACAGCAGCGCTCTCTCAGACACCAGGTCAAACACTTTGCTGAAACCAGCGATTTGATTGGCGGGTAGGCCGCGCATAAATCCAGCCCAACTTGTCCCCCCATCAATGGAGCGAAAGACTTGCTGTGGCGGATTGTTCTCGCGGCCAATCATGAATAGATTTTTCCCGCGCGCGACAAAGCTGTTGCGGTCACGAAAGGGGTAGCCAACTCCGTTGGGCGGACTGACGCGCACCCAACCGCCTGTGTCCGCGCGGTAGCGATAAAACTGGGAGATGACCCAAAGCAGCACATCGCCCTCGCTAAATGCCACCGGCCCATAAGTAAAATTCGTGCCCACGGGCAAGCCGATAGGCCGCTCGCGCCAACTAGCGCCGCCATCGGTCGAGAGAAAAACCGCTTGATACGGCGCACCCGCCGTCGCCACCAACGTCTCACCATTGACCGCCAGACATCCGATGGGCGCGACAACACCGGGCAGGAATGACACCGTCAACCCGTTGTTGAGTGGAGTCCACGTCAACCCGCCATCATTCGGCCGCCGCACGCCGCGGCCTGTCGCATACAAGGCGTTATTCGCGGCGACGAAACACCCGACGATGGAACCATCCGTGTTGGTTTCAAACCCGGCCACCGCCGCCCAGCTTTGCCCGGCGTCGGTCGAACGATACACGCCAGTGTTGCGCAAGCCCACGCCGCGCGCCGCCAGTACCAGATTGCCGTTGGCATAGAGCACTGAAATGTTGCCGGTGCCGGGGAGCGGGAGTTCAGCCCAGTCGGAGCTTTGCGCGTGGAGCGGTGGGGCGACTGAACAAAGGAAGAAGTAGCCGAAGAGAAGGAAGAGGAATGAAGGCAAAGTTCGTTTGGTCATGCTGATACTCCTGCTGTACTGGCGTTGAAGCTGATTTCATCACAGCAAGCACGAGTTCCGCCCTATAAGGCAGCGTCATCTGTTCGTTCGGTTCCAATGCCATCGCCGCACTTGTCACGAGTCACGTGCCCAGCCGGTCGGGGTGATGATAATTGGTCGCGCGCGGTGTTTGTGTCGCCAGCAATCGTCCGCCCAGATAGACGTAACTCTTTGCCCGGTTGAGCGCACTGCCGGTGTCGTTGAATTCGGCCAGGATGGAGTTGCTATCCCAGCTGTCTAGCAAGTCACGAACGACTTGGTCGCAAGCGGTGAGAGGCAGGCATCCCAAATTACTTTTTCGAGCCTTTTACCAGGAAATACAAACCCACAGTGAAAAGCAGTCCGCCTAAGACAACCCCGGCAAGTTGTCCGCTTGCATATGCCCCACTGCTCTCCGATACACGGCCACGAGTGAAGTGTGAAATCAGAATTCCTGCGCCCCAGATGACGCCGATAACTCCAAAGATTCGATTGCGCATTTGAAAACTCTCCGGCCCTGATGAAGACGCTTTAGCATTAAACTGCGTCTGCATTATCGCCACCGTAAAGCACTTCCGCAGTATCCAAAACCCAGTGATAGATGCTGGGAAGCTGAGAAGCCTTGATATCCTCGTCACTAACCTCTGAGCCATCTATCTGATAAACACAATCTTCGCCAAGTAGTATAGCGATTTCTGTGGACTCAATATCTATTCCAATTCGCAGAAACCCAGCTAAGTAAGCTGATGGGCCGATATGCCCCCTACTCAATTGTGCATCTCCAGCTACGGCTTCGACAGTTTCGTAGATGGAAAAAAACTCTTGCAAGGAAGCGGGCAAATGATATTCCATTTGAAAGCTAGTAGTCGCTCTTATGCATTTGAACTTGGTTGTATCACCTAGCAAGTTGTATGCATTTTCTCTCGCCTCTACTAGGCTTAAATTGTTGATACTAACCGTGGCTTGCACCACACCTTTAGCGGTCGGGGTAGTTTGCCAATGGCTTGAACGCAGCCAGAGAAGCCGTCCTAGAAATCCGAGCACACTCATACACACTAGGAAAGCTGTTAAGTATGTTATGCCGATCGCCCCGGAAATGCTGTAGGCGATGAGATGCGCAGCAAGGATAACCGTAATTATGAACTGTGGCTTTGGTGTCATGCCATATTCACTACTCCCCCCCAGTTGGGGTCATTTACATCTTTCGCCATTGGCAGCCGCTCTGGCTGCGGTTGTACCAGGATTTACCGCACTTGTTGCAAGCTTCTCTTGTGCCCGTAGCGTGCGATGCGCAGCAACATGCTCGGTTTGGCTCAGTAGTTTTGTGTTCAAGCGACTGCTATGAACCCATGCCGGCAACCCACCTGTAGGGAAAAGGGTTGGCGCCCCGCCAGGATGCCCGAAAAGAGGTTGGATATGATGAAGCTGTTTACCGCCCCGCTCAATGCTAGCTGTTGCCTTGGCCGCTTCCCGGTATACTTGTTTCCGAACAGCGGTTTTGGCAGCGTTCTTCAATAGCGCCGATCCTCCTGTTAACAAAACCTCTCCTCCAACCTCAATAACCTCTCCTGTCTTATACAATACTGTGGACATTTTTCGGGGTAGCAATGAAATGAAAAGGGTCGTTTGCCAGAAAGAAGGTGTCTACCAAAACTCCTTCTCTTGTCGCACGACCCGTGACCGTAGTCACGGCTACCTTAAAACAGATGCCGGGGCTCG